>JABMRP010000517.1 GCA_013202535.1 Planctomycetota bacterium | reverse complement strand
TTTGCCTACTTCGAGTCGGAGTATCTCAAGTTCAACTTCGACACGGGCAATTCGTTCATCTCGGGGCTCGATCCGCTGGAGTATCTCACCCGATTCCGCAAGTATCTTTCCCACGCCCATATCAAAGACGTCAGCGAGGAACTGGCCGCCGCGTGCCGGGGCGAAGAGACGGGCATCGCCACCAGCACGGTGCCGGTCGGCGGGGGTGTCAACGCCGAGAACATCAAGAAGTGCCTCGAATTTCTCAAAGAGACCGACTGGGACGGCGTCGTCTCGATCGAATGCTACGGCTCCGACGAGAATATCCGCGACAGTGTTGAGTTCCTTCGCCCGATCATTGCATAACAACATCAAACCACGCAACCACGCCCGGGGGTTGCATCCCCCGGGTCGTGAAGCGGCGTGACGTGATACCATCTGATATGATGTAACGGAGTGTGATGTATTCAGTTTTTCCCGCGACTCGCGACCCGGGGGATGCAACCCCCGGGCGTGATGACGCTTTCTCTTGTTTCGGAGAACCTCCCATGCGATATCTGCTCGCCGCCGTACTGTTGACCGCCGTCGTATCATCCGCCGTTGGCGCCGAACCGGTTCGGGTGCTGATCGTTACGGGTGTCGATCATCCGGGGCATCCCTGGAAGGCGACCGCGCCGCTGGTGAAGAAAATTCTGGAAGAAGACGCCCGAATGAAGGCCGACATCGATTACGACTTCAATGTGTTGGCTTCCGAAAAGATCCATCAGTACGACACGCTCTTCCTGCACTTCAAGAACTACAAACCGGCCGAGCAGCCGGAGAAGCTGCGGGCGAACCTGACGAAGTTTGTGACCGACGGGGGCGGGATCGTCGCCTTTCATTTCTCCTGCGGCGCGTTTGAAGACTGGCCGGAGTTCGCCCAGATCATCGGCAAGGTCTGGGATCGCAAGACGGGCCACGACGCACGGGGACCTTTCACCGTCGAACTGACCGATCACAAGCATCCAATCACCGCGGGCATGGAAGACTTCGCGGCCGACGACGAGCTGTACATCTGCCTGGTCGGCGATCGGCCGGTCGAACTGCTGGCCACCGCCCGGTCGAAGAAGACGGGACGCGATCACCCGATGGCCTTCGTATTCACGCACGGCAAGGGCCGGGTGTTCAACTCACCGCTGGGCCACGACGTCAAGGCGATCGAGATGCCCGGCGTCGCCGAACTGACCCGCCGCGGAACCGCCTGGACCGCCGGCTTGGATCCGGTGGCGAAGAAGTAGGTCAAAACGGAAATCGCTCTGCATTGAGGCGAAGGCGTTGAAAGCGTGCGGCTTCCACCGCAATCACTGAATCTGGTTCCGCACATCCGCGGGTGGCTGCTTGACGTCGCCGGCGGCGTAGCGAAGCATGTTTAATAACAGCCGTTCCGCAGCCGGATGCGATCCCAGGTTGCTGCGAATCCGAAGTGTGTTGAGTATCACCCGTCCCTCACCCAGCCTGTAGACCGCGACCGTCAGCCCGGCGGAGTAATCCTGGGACGCCTTGATCGCGCCGGCCACCGCCTCATCGGGCGGCGTCTTGTCGAACCACAAACGGTCGGGGATTATCTCGCGGTAGAACCGGTAGTCCATTAACCCGCCGGCGGGCAGGCCCGCGAAGATCGGATGGTCTTTGGCCCATTCGTCCTTGAGGTAGAGCCACCCGCGGATCTCACCGAGCGAGCATTGATCCCCGACCGGCAGCCAGCCGTCCGCGTCATCCCCCTTCTTGAAGACGTCGGGCGAAAGAAACACGGCCGTGGCGCCTCGTTCGATCCGTCGCGTCAGTCCTGCAAACGCGGATGCGTCGCCGGGGGCGGCCGGGCGGCCGGATACCAGAATCACCTTCCCGGCTGCCGGGTCATCGGCGTCAAACGGCACGACGGCGATACCGCGTTCCGCAAGCCACGCGGCCAGTTGGTCGTCCTGTCCCCAGATCACGATCTTGCCGTCGACGCTTGGCATTTCCCGCGGATCGGCCACGTAAAACACGGCCTCGCCGCCGGCGGCCGCCGCTCCCTTTTCGAACGTCGCAACGAAGCGATACTTGCCCGACGGCCCGTCGATCACGACGTCCTCGCCGAAGACAGGCAGCGCAAACGGCGGCTCCCTGGAGCCCTTCTGCTCGGGAATCGTGACGGTGATTGCCCGGTCGAGGACGCGAGTGCTCTTGGGGCCGATCACCTGCAGACGAACGGGATACTCGCCCGGTGCCAGAACGTCCTCGTTTGCCAGCACGGCTTCGAGCCGGACGGATGTGTTTCGATAGACGTTGCCCGGCTCGGCGAACAGACACCATCTCAACGGTGCCCACCCATCGAAGACGGCGTCGACGGTACCCGGTTTGAGTTCTCGGAACGTCGTGAACAACCCCTCGCCCGTCATGCCCTGATCGACCGTGCCGGTAATGCTGTGGGCGACGACTTGCGGGTTGGATCGGATCGCAAGCAGGCCGAGCGTACGCTGCCCGGCCATCTTGGCGATGCTCTGCTCGAAGAAGTCCTCCGGGCGGTCGAACGCCTCCTCCAACCGCCATCGCTTCCAGTCGGCCAGGAAGCGATCCCGCAGGTTGCGGTAGAACCGGGCGTCCTCCGCCTCGGCCTTGCCGAGTTGCTCGTAGAGACCGACCACGCGAATCAGGTCGACCGCGCTGCCGATGCCGTACTCGGAGAGAAAGACGGGCTTGGGGTGCGTGACCGGCGGTCGCGGCGGAAAACCGTGTTCAGGCAGACCGACGGGATTGTCGCCACCGCGATATTCCCGCAGAGAGCGGATAATGGCGGCTGTGTGCGGCACGCGAGGATAGCAGTGTTGATCGTCGAGCACGTTCTCCCACACCATCGAGCCGGGATTGCTCAGACCGCCGATCCCACCGGCGTTGTCGGCTGTCGGGAGAGTCGGAAACGGTATGAACTTCGAGGTGTCCAGCGATTCCGCCGCCGGACGAGGTGGCAAGTATCCGTAGCTCCAAACGCCGTTGGGGTTGGCCGTGATGCCAAAAGACGCAGCCGGGTCGTATGTTTTGCCCTGTTCCGACTTGATGCTCAGCTCCAAGCCGGTCGAGTCCGCGCCGTAGCTGCCGTTGCCAAAGCCGACGGCGAAGTCGAGCCGGTCGCCGGGCTCCACCGACAACCTTTTCAAAAACGGCGTCTCGGGGCCCTTGCCGTCGACGTTGATCAGTCCGTCGAATAGCGATTTGCCATTATGCAAGACATGCACATCCGTGGTCGCCGCGACCGCGATGCTCTTGAACTTGGCCGAAAGGTCGAACGTTCCCTTCGCCGGCGCCGTCCAGCGGAGAACCGCCGGCTCGCCCTCGCGGCCGGGATGTAAACCGAGCTGCCCGGGCTCCCAGGTAATCCCCAAACCGCGGACGGTGTGGGGGGTTCCGTTGTGATTGACACAAGGCTCCGTGCGGTCGGCAGGCCGCCAAATGTCGATGCCGGCGACAAGCTTGTCCGACCATTGATCCCAGCGACCGCTGTTGAGCGTGACCATACGCGAGTCATCGAGTGTGCGGACGAGCTTTAACGTTTCGACGGCATGACGGAAAACGGGGCCGTCCGGCGTCTCGTTGAGCAGCCCCCAGATCACGATGCTCGGGTGGTTGCGGTCGCGGAGAATCATCTCGCCAACGGATCGGTCGAATCGCTCAGCCATCTTGGGCGAGTCCTGGAGGCACCAATTGGCGTAAGGTTCTTCGTAGACCAGCAAACCAATCTCGTCACACAGATCCAACTGATACCGCGTGGCCACGCCGGCGATGAAACGGATGGCGTTGAAACCCATGACCTTGACGTTGTGCAGGTCCCTGCGAAGCAGATCGGGATCATGCGGCAGTTGCTGGCCGATCGGGCAGTGGTTACCCGTGTGCGAGCACTTGAGGAAGATCCGCCGGCCGTTGAGACGGAAGTAGCCGTTGGTGAATCGGAAGTCGCGGAACCCACAACGGACGGAGTATTCGTCGAATCCACCGATTGCCACAGCCTGTCGAGGCGTGTCCTTCCCCTCCGATTCGTCGCTCTGGGGGGGCGATGTCCACGCGCGAGCTGTCACGCGATACAGGAAGGGATCATTCAGGTCCCACAGGTGCGGATCCTTGACCTCGATATCCGTCTCGATGAGCGTATCGCCAACGGGCAGTTTTCGCTGCGAGTGCGTGAAGGCGACGGTTTCACCACTGGCGGCCGGCGCGACGGCGAATTCAAACTTCCCGTCGACGGTCCCGGCCCCCGCGTTGCGAATGTTCGCCCGAATACGCAGGACTCCTGTCTCGGCGTCGGCGCAAACGAACAGGTCCTCGACCCGTACGGCCGGGGTGATCAGGAGTTCGACCGAATCGACGATCCCGCCATGGTTGTAGGACGCACCCGCCCGGTAGGGAATTTCCTTATTGCGATGTGGTATCTGCTTCAGAACGATGCCGTCGATGGGTTCATGCGTCGGATTCAGCACGCGGACGGCCAGGCTGTTGGAACCACCCGAGTTGATCGCATCGGTCACGTCCAAAACGAACGGTGTCTCCCCGTTTTCATGCCCGCCCATGTGTTTACCGTTAAGCCATACGTCGGCCAGATAGTCGACGGCCCAAAAACGCAGCAGATAGCGACCGCCGACATGCGGGTTGGCAGGCGCCGTGAACGTGTGCCAATACCACGCCACGCCGTGATAACCGGGAAAGGCGTCCTGAATGATCCAGGGCACCTTGGTCCGTTTGGCTTCCGGCCGCGGGGTGTGGAACCACTGCTGTAGGCGCCCGACGTTCTTTGCATCGGTGGCCAGCAGCCAATCGTTGCCGTCCAGAGAGACCACCCGAGCCGTCACCGGACCGTTGGCAACCGCGCCCGTGGTTCTTTTCAGGTCTTGCCCCTGAGCCGTCAGGCCGACCGAGCAGCCAACAGCCAAAGCGATGAACAGTGCTCTCATCGTGGTCGCCTCCTTCAAACGGTTATGTCGCGGGAATCGCAAAAACGCCGTCCGTCAGCCTTCCTCCACGACCTTCAGCCCCATCAGATGGGCCAAGTGGCGGATGCTCTGCGTGTGGTCGCCGTAGTAGCAGACGCGGTGCAGAGAGGCATAGTAGTCCTTGGCGCTGGCGCCGAGCGCGCCGCCGCCCCAGTTTTCCAGCAGGCCGTTGGCGTCGTCCACCTCGGCCACGAGTTCCGTCCGGCAGCCTCGTTGTTCGCCCTTGGGGACCTTGGGGACCTCGATAATCTTGCCGGTGAACATCAGCAGGGTGTCGAGGTGGACCAACTTGGTGAAGGTGACCTTTTGCCCGATGCGATAATGAACCTCGGTCACCGCGCCGCCACGGACTTCGGCGTGCCGGCGGAGCAGATAGGGCGCCTTGGGGCCGGCGGGGCCCTCCATTCTTAGCGGGGCCGAGCAGTGGGAGAGATGGAAGGCGTTCTTGGCCGTGTCGACGCTGCCCGCGTTGCCCAGGAAGCCGGCCCGGCCGAGCGCGTGTTGGAAGATCAGCATGGTCAGCAGGCAATCCATGTCTCCGTCGCAAGCGGCCGGGATCCCCCGGTCGTTGAGGCGTGAAAATCCCAGACACGGAAAACCTCGCGACAGCCAGCGCATGCACGTTCCGACACATAGACCGTCAATGCGGTTCTCGGCGATGAGCCGGTCCAAGGTCAGACTGGCCCGGGCGGCCTTGAAGACGTCTTCTTCGTTCGGCTCGACCATGCCCTCCGCCTCGTCGAGCCACTGCTTGGCCTCGGCTTTGGCAGCGCCGTCGTCCACCTTGGCCATCACTTCATCGTAACGCCCGTCGGCGATGGCTACCATCTCCACCCCCAGCCGCTGTTTCACCTTCTCGGGGGAATAGGCTTCGGGCGTGCCCTTGAACGGCCCAGAGACGAGCACCCGGCTCCTTCGCAACAGGGGGGTAACCCTCAGCAGTGACGCGGCTCGTTCCAATTCGGCGTAGTCGCTGCTGCCCAACAGGGTGATTCGGTGTCCCTCCTCTCGCCACGGGTTCACCAGACACCAGTCGTGCCCGCCGATGATGGGGACATGAAACACAGCCACCGGTCGGCCCTGTTCGAAAACAGTAGGCATGAGCCTGCTCAGCCCGAAGATGTCGGCGCTGATTGCCAACACGGGGGCATCCGGACCTGCTTTCTCGAGCAACTGGGCCATCTGTTCGGCGTTGGTCGCCTGGCCGATGACGAACTGGACGTTGCCCAGATTCTTCTCGGCCTGGGTCAGGCGTTTCATCACCGGTGCCAGTTCCGCTTCGGACATGCCCCAACTGTTGCCCATCGGTTTGCCGGCAATGACCACGCAGATAGGGACCTTGGCGTCGGGCGCGGGCGGGGGGCTCGGCGCGTCGCCCTCGGCCGCCAGGTGACCGGCCGCCAGGGCCATGCCGCCTACCGCACTTGTCCCGATGAACTGCCGCCGATTGCAATGCATACACATGAGTCGTCTCTCCCTATGTTGCTGCCT
>JABMRP010000516.1 GCA_013202535.1 Planctomycetota bacterium | reverse complement strand
GCGTCGGCCGCGAACTCGGCCAACTGGACCGACTCGACCGCCGACGTATCGCTCACGCCCACCAGCACGGGCACGCGATCGGCGACCAGCGTGCAAGTGCGTTCAATCATCTCGCAGCGCCGCTTGTAGCTCAAACTGGGCCCTTCACCCGTGGTGCCCAGTACAAACAGCCCATGCACGCCGCCGGCCAGTACGTGCTCGACCAGCCGCTCCAGCCCGGCGACGTCGAGCGTGTCGCGATCGGAAAGGGGCGTCAGCAACGGCGGGATAATGCCACGAAGCGGCGCGGGCAGTGTGGTCATGCGTCTGGGTTTCTCCTTACCCCCAATGTACGCCATGAAACGACGAGCCGCAAGGAGTCCCGTTTAGCCCCGGCACTTGTGCCCGGCGTTGCAGGGGCGCTCCAACACGTCGCTCGGCTTCAGGGCACAGCGGCCGGCGCCGGGGTGGTGAGCCATTTGAGATTGAAGGCGTAGTGCTGCTTGCTGCTGATTAGGTGGATCACACCGTCGGGTGTCTGACAGATCGACATATAGCCGCGCGGCTCGGCCGAGTTGGGGCCCATCTGAAAACGGCGTGTGTTGCCGCCGCCGTCGATGGTTCGCTCCGGTCCGTCGTCGGTAATCAGTCGCTGGATCTTCCACGTTTGCCCTTCGTCGTACGAAAGCGCGCCGAACAGCCCACTACCGCGACGCTCCTCGCCCTGGGTGTCGGTAAAGGGGACGTTCTTTCCGAAGGACGCGAAGAAGATCGGGCCCTCGGCCAACCGCGTGACGACCAATCGCTGTCCGCCACCGATCGGAGGAAACGGGCTGGCCCGGTAGGTCCATGTCTTGCCCTGGTCGTCGGAGAGGCTCATCGGCATGTGCCCGTCGATCGTGTCGCCCCGGCCGAAGGCCATCAGGCGGCCGTCCTTGAGCTGGACGACGCCGGCGTGGATTCCGGCGATCCATGCTCCCGGGCCGCCGTTTTGGAAATCCGGTTGCTCTCGCCCCTGGCCCGGGTCGACCCAAGTTCGGCCTTCATCGCGGCTGAGCAAGACGGCCGTTCCGCCGCTGCCGCCGGTCACCGCGTCGCACGGCACGAGGATCACGCCCTTGAGCGTGCGAATGACCGATTCGACCGGCATGTGGTGCCGGCCGTGCTCGGGCATAATCAGCCGTGCGCCCGACCAGGTTGCACCGCTGTCGGTCGAGGTGCGCATGATCGTGGCCAGACTTCCCCAGGTGGCCGCGGCCGAGAGGCCGTTGAAATGGTAGATGGTCTTCTTGCCGTCGAACCAGAGCGCCGAGGCATGGTCGTTGCGGTCGGGCGTGTTCCAAAACGGCTCGGCCGGTTCCCAGCGGTCGGCACCGCGGCGCAAGCGACTGGCCACGATCGCCAACTCCCGGCCCGGTTCCGAGCGACACGAATACCAGATGGCCAGCAGATCGCCGTTGGGACACGGAACAATGGCCGGGCAGTGGTTGTGGCGAGCGAAGACCGGCCCGTCGGCATCGGGGGCAATATGGACGTACTGCCGCGGACCCTCGAAGTACGGCTTTTCGGGGTCGGGACCGTCGGCCAGATCGACGGGCACCTCTTGCTTCACGTCGCGCTGATGTCGCGGAAGCGGCGCGACCGGCAACGCGTCGGTCGTGGACTTCTCACCCAACGCGACGCGGAAACCGATCAACCAACTCCGATCCTCCGGCAGAGTGCCGGCCCGATTGGCCGAACGGAGATACTCCAGCGTGGTCGAGTGGCTGCCGCCGCGGGTGACGCGAAAATCGCCGCCGGCCCGGCCCACCGGATCGATTTGATCGCCCGGCGCGTACGGTCCGTACCAATCGGCACACCACTGCTCGACGTTGCCGTGCATGTCGTGCAGTCCCCACGGGTTGGCCGGCGTCGCGCCGACCGTCAACCGCACTTCGCCCCGCGCACCTCGAGCCGGGTCGGGAAACCAACTCACACCGACGTGCTTGTGAAACGCCTCGGGCAGCGTATCGCCCGTGTGAAACGGGGTGCTCGTGCCGGCGCGGCATGCATACTCCCACTCGGCTTCGGTGGGCAGCCGATAGGGTTGCCCTTCCTTGGCCGACAACCACTCGCAGAACCGCCCGGCATCGGCCCAGCAGACGAACACCACGGCCTCGTTGTCTTCCTTGGAGAAGCCCAACTTCCCGCGCAGCTTGCGATGGGCCGGATCGAACTGCTCGTACTGGGTGTTGGTCACTTCGGTCGTGCCGAGGTAAAAGCTCCGAGTCAGCGTCACCTTGTGGACCGGCCGTTCGTCGAAATCGCCGCCCGAGGGGCTACCCATGTTGAAACTGCCCGGGGCGATGCGGACGAGTTTCATGTCCAGCGAGTTGGTGAACGTCTCGTCCGTAGGCGGATCGGCCGCGATGGCCGACGAACTGGCAACGACCAGCACGGCGAAGCAGAAGATGCGTGGAACCACGGTGTTGCTCCGTCGGAGAAGTGTGGAAACGAGTGCCCGGGCTAAAC
This sequence comes from Planctomycetota bacterium, assembly GCA_013202535.1. Lineage (GTDB taxonomy): Bacteria > Planctomycetota > Planctomycetia > Pirellulales > Thermoguttaceae > JABMRP01. The sequence continues at coordinate 5,519 of JABMRP010000516.1, read as the reverse complement.
GTCCCCAGTAGTGCCCTACTCAAGCCCGGGCGTCAAACGGGCCGGTGGGGAAAACGATTCCACGGGCTCGGACGTATGCTCGTGCTCGTGATCGCCGTGGTCCAGCGACGTGCGATCGATCACTTCACCGCCGTCGCGGGTACACAGCTTCTTCAGCGCCCCGGCGCCGATCGACTTGTCGAGGTACTGCACCGAACCGTCGCCAAACGCGGCCAGAAAGCGGCCGTCCTGCAAGTCGACCAACCGGGCGATGGGGTTCTCGCGCTGGTAATCGAAATCGCCCGGCTTGGTCCAGAACACGGCTTGCGTGTCGGCCGCCTCGACGACCATGACCGTATTGGACAACCCGTCCCGGATCTGGGCCATGCGTGTTCCTTGGGCGTCGGCGAAGATACCGCTGGCGCCGGCCACGCCCAAGTAGTTCGTACGCCCCCCACCACTCACCGTGCTCTTGGGTGCGTCGTAAATGTTGGGCATCCGGTTGGCCAACGGCCGGTTGTGCTCGCTGTCCCAGGGTTCGTCGAGATGAAACTGCTCGTAAAGCGCATCCTCCTCAAGGAACGGCAGGATCGCAACCCGCCAACTTAACAGCGGTTTGCCGTCCTCCGATACACTCGCCGGCGCGGGAAACCGCTCGTGGACGGCGTGATAGTTGTGCAACGCCAGGGCGATCATCTTCAGGTTGTCGGTCGAGCGAAGTTGCCGGGTGGCGATGCCCATCGCCGGCTCCGTCGTGGCCCATTCCTCTTCATAGGCATCCGGCTGGGGGAAGTCACTGGCCATCGACATCCCGAGGAAGAAGAACCCCATCATCGGAACGGTCAGCGCACCCGCACTCACCGGCACCGTCTGATGCGATTCGAGGAGAATACCCGCGTCGGTCCGCTTGACCATGGAGAAACCGGGGCGCAAATGCCGGGCGATCGACGGGGCCGACGGCAGAATGGAAATGTCGACCTTCACGCCCTGTCGCTGCATCTCGCCGCACAGCATCTGCACGCCAATCTGCAAAAGCGGATACGCCCACTCGAACATCTCGGGCGAATTCTGGTACGACAATCCGATCGTCGATCCCGACGCCAGCGCCCGGGCGACTTCCGGTACCTCGGCCAACGAATCGCCGGCCTGTCCGCGCGCCTTGCGAAGCAGATACGATTTCACGTTTTGCGGAAACAGGGCCACGATCAGCTCGTCGTCGGTGATACACCAGGCGGGAGCGAAGGGCACGGTCTCGCCTACGATATTGAGGAAGAAGACCTTCTCATCGGCAAACGAAAAGTCGCGAATCGTGACGCCGCGGCGCCGATACCGGGGGGTATCTTCATCGAACATCCCGGCGTTCTCTTTGGCGACCAGTTCGACCAACTTCGCATTGGCCGCCACCAGACGGTCGCGATCGCGCAGACTGGTCACCGCGGTCAGGCCGGTAATGATCAGTCCGCCTTCGCCGGGCGAGTTGTACACGCGCCAGACGTCGCCCACCGCATCAAACACATCGGCGCGGAGGTCGAGACCCGTCGCCCCGCGAATCTCGGCCAAACCATTGATCATTTCGGTCCGGCCTTGCGGTTCAATGTTCCCGACGATGTCCAGCAGTTCGGAAAACCCCTTGGCCAGATCGAAGCGGACGGCCGCGGCAATGGTCGCATCGCGGGGAATGACCGCCAGATCCTCGGCCGTCAGCGCCTCGGCGCCAGCCAGCGAAAGAATGCCCTTGAGTTGGCCGTCGACCGCCACCAGCGTCTTGGTCACGCAGGCGTCGCCCTCCAGGCCCGTCACCGAGACAATCGACTCGACGTTATCCACGCCCAGGGCTTTCAACACGTTGGTCACTTCCTCGCCGCCCAACGGGCCAAACTGACGCATAATTTGGCCCGTGTTGACGTAGAGGAAATTGCCGGGCCGCTCCATGGGAATCTGCCGGCGAGCCGCGGTGAGCCAACTCGGCGGAACATTGTTCATCCGACCGACGATCGCGTCGGCCGACCCTTTGCCCACGCCAACGATCAGATAGCCGTCTTTGACACGCCATTGCACGGGCGGTGCGTCGGGCGGCATCGGTATCGAGCGCCAACCGGAACCGTTCGCTTCGGTGCGCGTTTTCAAGGCGATCACCTCGAGCCGGCCGAGAATGCGCTCGATCTCGTCGGCCTTCTCGCCCAGGTTGACGATCGCGCCGCCTTCGACAGTCGCACCCAAGGGCGTAATCGAGACCTTGCCAAGGAAAATGGCCGTCGGCCGGGTCAACACGGTCAGCACGGCGGTGCTGATATCGTCGACCATTGCTTCGCCGCCCGGCTCGTCTTTAACCTGATTGCGAATGGACGCGATGATACGGGTGCGCAACTGGCCGACGAAGTGGCGCACTTCCTCTTCGGCCAGCAGGCGTTCGGTGCGGTTGGTGCTATCGGCGTCCGGCTCGGCCATGCCGGCCCAGTTGACGTAGAACAGGCATTCCTCGGGAGCGACCTGACTGATGACCGGATCCTCCGGCAGCGGGGGAATTCCCATGGGCAGTAGCCCGCCGCCGCCCCCCATCATCATGATCATCACAATTTCCATCGGACCGGCCATGAAAAATGGCGAAATCATCATTGCGCTCCCTCCTCGATAAGTGTCCTTGAATGTTCCGTAACAAGACGCCGCCGGAGCGACATCTTCCTCGCAATCATATCCCCACACCCGTGGCTCGGTAAACCACCCGACGCGAATTTCGCCGTCCAACGGGCCATACGAGTTAAAGTAAGGTGTATACGCAATTTAAGAATAATGCGTAATCTAAAAAAGAAAGGCAGGGGGGGATTGCAAATTGGCCACTGCAAATTGATAATTGCAAATCTGTTTGGGATGGGAGGAGAGCCTCTCGGAAATTGCTAACCGATTCGTGGAAAAAAACGCCATGTCTGAAGAATCCGGCCCGCTGGTGGGGATCGTCATGGGGAGCGACAGCGACTGGCCGAAAATCAAGTCGGTCGCCACCGCACTGGAAGAGTTCGGGGTAACGCACGAAGCGCATGTCATGAGCGCGCATCGCACGCCCGAGCTTGTACATGAATATGCCACGCAGGCGGTTTCGCGGGGAATCCGCGTGATCATTGCCGCGGCCGGCGGTGCCGCCCATCTGGCCGGCGTGGTCGCCTCACACACCACGCTGCCGGTCATCGGCATCCCGGTTCCCACGGACGTGATGGGGGGGCTCGATTCGCTGCTATCGACCGTGCAGATGCCCGGCGACGTGCCCGTGGCAACCGTGGGAGTCGGCATGGGCGGACCGCGCAACGCCGGCTTGCTGGCGGTGCAGATTCTCGCTCTGGGGGACGAATCGCTGCAAAAGAAGCTCATCGCTTACAAGAAGAAACTCGTCTTCAAGGTCCAGTCCAAGGACGCCGGCCTTCAGGCCTCGCTTGGTGAGAATTCATAATGACCGCACCAAACTCCGCCAATATCGACACACTCAACTGGGTCGGCGACATCGACGGCCATCTGCGGATGATCGACCAGACGCTGCTGCCGGTCGAATTCCTGCGGATCGACCTCCGCGACGTCGAGACCGTCTGGGAGGCGATCAAGATGCTGCGCGTGCGGGGCGCGCCGGCCATCGGCATCGCCGCGGCCTACGGCGTGTGCGTGGGCGTGCAAAACGCCGTCGACGGTTCGGTCGAAGGCTTCTTCTCGCGGTTGAACGAAGTCGCCGACTATCTGGCCTCCAGCCGGCCCACGGCGGTCAATCTCTTCTGGGCGTTGGAGCGAATGCGGAAGACGGCCGAACTGCTACGCAACGCCTCGTCGCCGCGTGACATCGCCGCCGCTTTGTTGGCCGAGGCCCGGGTCATTCACGAGGAAGACCGGCGGATGTGTCGCGCCATGGGTCGCCACGGAGCGGCTCTTCTCGAGGATGGGCAGGGTGTATTGACCCACTGCAACGCGGGCGGTTTGGCCACGGCCGACTACGGCACGGCGCTGGCCGTTTTCTTCGCCGCGGCCGAATCGGGAAAACGATTGCACGTCTACGCCGACGAAACGCGACCGCTGCTGCAGGGTGCCCGGCTTACGGCCTGGGAATTGCAGCAGCGGGGGATCGAGGTCACGGTCATCTGCGATTCGATGGCCGCGCAGGTGATGCGCGAGGGTCGCATCCAGGCCGTGGTCACCGGAGCCGATCGCATTGCGGCCAACGGTGACGCGGCCAACAAGATCGGCACGTACGGCGTGGCCGTGGCGGCCGCTGCCCACGATATCCCCTTTTACGTCGCCGCCCCCAGCAGTACCTTCGACCTGTCGCTTGCCAGCGGCGACTTGATTCCGATCGAACAGCGCGATCCGCGCGAGATCACGCACGGCTTCGGCCGGCAGACGGCCCCCGACGGCGTCGACGTTTACAACCCGGCCTTTGACGTGACTCCGGCCCGTTTGATCAAATCGCTGATCTGCGAACACGGTCTGATCGAACCGGTCACGACCGAGGAAGTCGCCCGCGTTTTGTCGCTGGGCCCGGAGAGTACCTAGCGCCAACCGGCTCCTCCGGCAGTGTTTGTGAAGAGGTCAGCTTGACTCTCAGGATTTCTACGTTGTGGCAGAGAAGCTTGCAGTCGTGGACGGCCGCGAGCAGAGTGATTGAGGATATTGCCACTGCCGCGGCAAGTCCTCGACTTCAACGATGTGGCACCCAAAAACGGCAATCGCAACCTCTTCAGGGTTCATCGGGGAATTTCGGGGAAGTACCGGTGCCTCTTCTCTATCCGGGGAATACTGGCGGACCACGCCCTTCTTCCGGCGATTCTCCGCGCAGGGGCAACAGAGGAGAGGCACCGGTACTTCCCCGCAGCGGGAAGCAGGCACGCTTCAGACGGATGAGCCCTCAATCCCTTGATCCTGGCGCTTCATCGAGCCGGGTACGCGATTGTGGGGTGAGGCGAAAAGGGAAACGACCGTGCCTCGAAACGCCAGGCACAAGTGCCCCGGCCGGGCGGTCAAACATCGCCCCCAATATCCCTCAGACAAGACGGCGATTTGTGAGCTATACTTTGCATGGGTGGCAAACTGGGGGCTTTTCCTCCAATTTCATCGCCGTACGTATTCGGGAGTGACCTTGTTCTCGTCGACTTCTCTCTTCAACTTGCATCACGTTGACACCGAGCGGTGCCGCGCCGATTCCCCGCAATCGAACCGGCCGGCAACTCGCCGCGGGGAATCAGTATGCGCCGAGCGATTGGCCATTTCACGACGGTTCTCGGTTATTGCTCACGCTGGGGCTCGCCTTGGGCGGTGCTCGTGGCGTGCCTGTTGTTGACCTGGTGGGCCGATCCGGCTTCGACGCTGCACGGCTTGCTTACGACTTCCTCGGCTCGCGTGTGGAGCGTCGGCGGTGGCTTGAGCCTCTTGCTGTTTCTCTCCTTATGGCGGCTCAATACGATCCGCCGCGCGGCGCTCGGTCGGGCGGAACAAGCGGCCGACGCGCTTCGCCGCGGTGAGGCGGAATCCCGCATGTTGGCCCTGGTCGCCGATCGGACCAGCAGCGG
>JABMRP010000515.1 GCA_013202535.1 Planctomycetota bacterium | reverse complement strand
TTTTTATCCTACAAACTAGGGGTCACGCCGAAGTGGCGGAATTGGGACGCGCTAGGTTCAGGACCTAGTGTCCCTCGGGACGTGGAAGTTCAAATCTTCTCTTCGGCACTTTTGTAAGTGGTTTCACCACTAGGGCTTAGGGAAATTCTTCCTTAAGCCCTTTTTTATTGCGAGGGCCCCTTTACCGGGGCGACAGGGGCAAATCCGGGGCACGATTGGGTTTGTGTTGGCTTTGTGTTGCTGGACTACCTTGCCCTCCCTTCGGGAGGTTAAGGTGGAATTTGACAGCCCACGGAGTCGCCCATGGCATGGCTTGAACGCGAACCATCCGGACAATTTCACATACGCTTCCGCATCGGCAGCCGTAAGTTCAGACGATCGCTCAAGACGAAGAGCGAGTCGGAAGCGGAAACCCGCCGAGTTCGCCTGGAAGAGACGCTCCGTCTGGTCGAGTCGGGTCGGCTGACGGTCCCGGCGAATGTTGACGTCGCCACATATCTCCTCTCTGACGGCCAACTCGAACAGCCCTTGGGGGTCGCGTTCAAGAAGGGCCCCAGGATGCTGCCTGTTGCGATCGTCGGTGCAAGAAGCCTGGGAGTCGTCTTTGCCCCTTAACGCGCGCGAGACGGTCGTTCCGCAATGTTTTGTGGGGCTGGTCGCTTGGGTTGCCTTGTTGCGGTAGAATCGCCCGAGTACCCTCCGTGGTCGATGTCGGTGGCGAGGCATGGGCCGCTGTAGACGCCAGTTTGATACTCGAAAGGAGCCCCGGATGGACCGCAGACGATTTCTGAAAACCGGCGGCGCGGCGACGCTGCTCGTTCCTTTGAAAATGGCCGCCGCTTGATCCTCACGCGATAGGGCTGTAACATCGGCCGTCCAGTTTGTCGGGGGGGCTTCTTCGCCCGCGGGAATGGAATCATGCGTGAGTCCGCCACGGTGGTGACATGGATTGTCCGTGGATCTTCACGCCGTTCATGCTCAAGACCTCTACTTCTTGGGATTGGGTGTCGCGTCTGCTTGCAGGTCGCCCAGCGCGTACTGGATGCCGGCCAGGTAGTGCGCCAGGATTACGGGGCGCCAGTAGATGTCCTCCTGGTGGCCAAACTCGGTGTAGAACACCCGACCCTTGCCGTGACCGCGGATCCAAGCCAGGCCGAAATCGCCGTCTTTGCGGAAGATGCCGGGTACGTTCATGTTGGTCTGTTTCGTGTCGATGCTAATCAGAACGCGTTGCCGGTCGCGGGAATAGCGGTCGAATTGGAAGATCTCGTCGGTGTGTTGATACGTCGGGCCGCCGAACATCTTCACCAGTGGATGCGACGGTTCTTCGATCCTCAGGGTGATCGTGCTACCTGCGTTCCAGGGATGATTTACGGACCACCCACCCAGCATTTCGATGAACTCGGCCCAGTCGATGTGGGCGGCGCAATGGATGCCCACCAATCCCCCGCCGCCGGCGACGAACTCCAGGAGGTTCTTGCGGCGCTGCGGGTCCTGCACCGGATTGCCGCAGTTGTTGTTGAAAGCCACGGCGTCGAACTGGCTCAGCTTGTCCTTGTCGAACATCGCCGGATCGTCGCTGAGCACCGCCGTGTAGGCACCACTCTTCTCGCCGATCACTCGAAGTGCCTGCGCACCCCATGGAACGGACTTGTGCGGAAAACCGGTGATCCGGGAGAACACGAGGAGCTTACGGGGTTTCTTCGGCGCAACGATCGGTTTGTCCGGCGCCGCCTTTCGGATCTTTTCGAGGTCTTCCCGTGGGATCGTTGCCCCCGGCCGATCCTCGGCATCAGCGGGCACCGGCAGTAGCAAGAGAGCAAGCAGGGCAGTTAAAGTGATTGGACCGCGGTTCATGGCTGCTCCAGTTGTTTGTGCGTCAGATGGATTGCGGGTTGGATACGGACGACTTTGCTTCCTGTGTGCCGGGCGACGATTCAGAGGGACAACTCGCCCGCGCCGTCTCGATGCCGGGGGCCGGACCGATTACATTGGGACAATCCAGATGTTTCGAAATCGCACGCGGCCTTGGCTTCCGTGGTTTTCCAGTACGATCGGCCCCGGCGTCGATCCCTCGGGCTCTTGGAGGGTTGGGCAGCGGCGTTCGATGGAAACGTCGTCGTGGATCTTTACGCCGTTGAGCAGCACCGTGATCCGGGCGTTTTCGGTCTTGGCGCCGCTGGAATCGAAACGGGCGTTTCGGAAGGTGATGTCCAGCGTCTGCCAGGTCTTCGCGGGTTTGCTTGCGTCAACATCGGGGGCCTTGAGGCCGTAAATGGCGCCAAGGCGGTACTTGGCCCCTTTCTCATTGCGTCCCCGTATCTCCGTGCAATAGCGGTAATGCGTCCAGATTCCGCTATTGATGCCCTCCTCGCCGGGAAGTCGGACCTCGACGTGCAGCCTGAAATCGCCGAATCGCTGCTTGGTAATCAGGTGCCCCGGATCGTTGACCTCCAGGGCACCGTCCACGATTCTGTAGTGGCACGGCGGCGGGCTCTTCATTTCGTCCTCGGTCGGAATCCTCATGCTCTTGTGCTGCATCCAGGCCGAAGTGTCGGCACCGTCGAAGAGGATGACAGCGCTGTTCGGAGGTTTGGCCGTCGCTCCTTCGCTCGGCGCCGAGTCCGCCCGGAGCGTCGCGGCGCCGACAAACAGCACCATTGCGGCGGCGATGAAAGTAACTCTGTTCATGCTCGAAACCTCTATTTCTTGGGGTTGGGTGTCGCGTCAGAAATCGTTGAACACCTCGACCGGTTTGCC
>JABMRP010000514.1 GCA_013202535.1 Planctomycetota bacterium | reverse complement strand
CTTACTTAGACGGGTTGGAAACCCGTCCTACGAAACTCTATTATGCCGCGCGGCTTTCAACGTCCGCGACCGCTCGGACCCGGCCTGCGTCGATTTGCACCGCTCGATCGGCCAGACGCCCGACGAGCCGATCGTCGTGCGTCGCAAAGCACAAGGTCCGTCCCCGGCCGCGTAACTGCAACAGCAGATCCATAAGCCACGCGGTCCCGCGGCGGTCCAGCCCGGCCGCCGGCTCGTCCAACAGCAGGATGGGCGGATCGTGTACCAGTGCGCGGACGACTGCCAGCCGCCGGCGCATTCCCTGCGAAATCCGCGACGGCAGGCAATGGGCGTCTGTCCGCAGACCGGATTGCGCCAATAGTCGCTCGGCCCGATCTACCGGGCGGACGACATCGTACATCCGCGCGGCGAAGATCAGGTTCTCGCGGAGTGTCAACTGTGGATATAGGAAGCTTTCGTGGGCAACCACGCCGATCCGGCGGCGTGCGGCCGGATTGGAGGACGCCGGTTGTCCGAACCAGCGGACCTCGCCGCCGTCGGGCCGCAACGACGACGCCAGACAGCGCAGCAGCGTCGTCTTGCCCGCGCCGTTGGCGCCGGTCAGCGCAACGCTCTCGGCCTCGGCGATCTCGAAGTCGACCTCGTCGAGGACGACCCGGCCAGCGAAGCTCTTGGACAGCTTTCGGGCTTCAAGGGCGTGTATCTTGGTAACCATCATCTGCCGGTGCCATGGTGTTGCGTTGCTTACGGCCGATCCACTTGGGAGCGGGGACCGTCGGTGGTGGCCGGGAACGTCTTCCGCGGGTGCATAGTCCCGCCAACGCGCCGGCTCCGGCGATCCAGCCGCCCAGCCAGATCCAGCGCATCATGGGGTTCTCGATCAGGGTCAAATCGACGCGCCCCTCTCCCGCCCCGCCGTGGAGAATGGCGTATAGATCGCCGCGCCAACTGGAGTCGACGGCGACTTCGGTGGTCCACTCGTTTTGGAGCAAGTGTAGATGTTGTCCGGGCACCAGCGTGGCCACGTGGACACCCTGGCGAAAGACGTCCAGTTGCACCTCCTCGACCACCTTGCCGGGCAGCTCCCGCCGGATCAAGCGGGTGCAACGAACCGACTGGCCGGCCCATGGGGCGGTTTCGCCTTCGCTCAGCACAACCTCCTGCCGGCGCGTGCCCAGCGAGGAGCCGGTGACGCCGACGGCCAGGCAGACGAATCCCAGGTGGACCAGGAAACCGGCATATTCCCGCCGTTTGGCGTACGGCGCCGACATCGGGCCTCGCCGGGCGTCAGCGGCCAGCATCCCGGCCAGGGCGACCGCCGTCGCGGTCGCCAGTCCTGCAACGCCCAACGCCGTCGGGCTGCGCACACCCCAGACCATCGCGGTCGCCGCGATGCTTCCTCCGGCAACCGTGGCGACCGACAGCACGATCCACTGGCCGGGCAACGGCGGTTTGCCCCAACGCAGAAGCGGTGCCGCGGCCGTTGCGGCCAGGAGCAGCAGGCCGGTGGCGATCAAGACGTTGTTGTAGAAATCTGGCCCCACGACGATCCTCCGGCCCAGTAACATGCTCGATGCCGGCAACAGGGCCGTACCCACCAGCACCGCCGCCGCCAGCGACAACCACGCAGCCAGGGCGATCGCGATCCAGGCTTCCCGAGCCCAGATTCCGGCAATCGTTCCTTTTGCCTGCAATGGGCTCCGCCGCATGGCGACAAGCACCACGCCGGCGAGCAACGACCCGGCCGTCAACGCCAGGAACATCCAGCCGATCGGCGATTGGCTGAACGTATGCAGGCCGCCGAACACCCCGCTGCGCGTTAAGAACGTGGCGAAGTTGCACAGGGCAAACGTGCCGACGGCCAGCAGCAGGGACGTCTTTCTGAAGCCGCCCCGGTATTGCCATACCATCAGGGCGTGGATCAAGGCGGTCCCGGTCAGCCATGGCAGCAGCGATCCGTTCTCGACCGGGTCCCAACCCCAGTAGCCGCCCCAGCCGAGCTCTTCATAGGCCCACCAGCCACCCAGGAGGATGCCTCCGCCCAGCACGGCCCACGAGAAGAGGGCCCAACGCCGGGCATCGCGGATCCAACCGGTGTCTGTCCGGTTGACGATCAACGCGGCCAGCGCTAAGGCAAACGGAACGGTCCAGCCGGCGTAGCCCAGCAAGATCAGTGGAGGATGGATCAGCATGACCGGATGGTGCAACAGCGGACTGAGCCCCGCGCCGTCGGAGGGTGTGCTCAGGCTGGGAGCCATCGGGTCGGCGGCGAAGACCATCACGGCCACGAGAAAACAGCAATTGCCTATCAGAATCCCGGTAGCGGTGCGGCGAATCGGGCTCGGCCGGCCACCGGGCCAGAAGCGATACGCCATCGTCAGCACGCCCAGCAGCCACGCCCATAGCAGCAGCGATCCCGCCTGACCGACCCACAGAGCCGAGAGGCAGTAGGGCCACGGCAACAGCCGGTCGCAGTATTGTGCCACGTAGGCAAAGGTGAAGTCTTTGGCCAACAATGCCCGAACCAGCACGCCGGTCACGCCCGTCAAAGCCGCCACGGCAACCACCGCCGCCCAGGTTCCGCTGCGGCGGATCGCCCGATGCCGTGACGATCCCGCGACGCACGCAAACGCCGCGTAGCCCGAGGCGACCAGCGCGATCAGCAGAGCGAGTTGGCCGAGGGTGTTCATTCGGGGCCGTCCTTCCCGGCCCGCGCGGCCCGCTGCGCCGTCGCCCGGGCTGGGCGAGACTCATATTTGCTGGCACAGCGCGCGATGATCTTCTCGCCGCGGAGGCAACCCGATGCATCGAGCCGTCCTTCCACGAGCACGTCGATCCCCTCGGAAAGGCGGTCTGGCAGCGGTCCCGTGCAGACGACCGGCAATCGATGACGCTGGCCTTGCAGTGAGAACGCGGCGTGCCTGCCGTCGCCGGTGATCCGCAGGCTCTGGTGCGCGACCGTTCCGCCGACGCGAATCCGGTCCTCGGCGAGCGCCCGGGCATCGGCCACGCACTCGTCGACGGTCAAATAATATTGCCAACCAGTCGAGGCCCCCAGATAGGCCATGTACGCCGTCACGCCCACGATGACGAAGACTCCGATCGCCAGCTTCCTGCCGGTCGTCATCGAGAAGGGCCTCCGAGAAAGGGCATCCGGGTTAGTACGGTGCGGATCGACGAGAACGCCCAGCAGGATGCCACCAGCGGATCGGCTGGCTGTGCGGGAACAAGCCTGCCGGGAATCGGGCGAGCCGGTGTATAGCAGATCGAGGCTACCCGGTCAAACTCACTTCACATCGAGGCTTTCGAGGCGGCCTCAGAACGGCCGGGCGTCGTGAGTCCTCAAGTCCTTCTCCGGCAACGACTTACCGGCCGAGAGGGGCGCGCCCAGGGGATCTGCGGGGAGCGTTCATCTTTCGCTGGTTTGGTGGGATGCGGGCTTAGGCAGCCCGTCGGGCGCCGGTTGGAGCGTCCGTCACCGTCCGCGATTCTGCTTCGGCAAAAGTGACCATCCGCTGCTTGTCGGCATCCCACAGTTTCATCGCTGCGCATTTCAGGCTGGCCCGGAGCCCAAACGTAACCGCATGACGAAAGGCAGGTTGCTCGTCGTAACAAGCCGCTAAGTGATAGTTCGGGATGCGGCTGTTGAGATGGTGGATGTGATGGTAGCCGATATTGCCGGTAAACCATTGCAGCACGCGTGGCAGGCGGTAGTAGGAACTTCCCTCAAACGCCGAACGATGGAAATCCCACGTTTCGCCCGGCTCCCAATAGGCATCTTCGTACTGATGCTGAACGAAAAAGAGCCAACTCCCAACGGCAGCGGCAATGATCATGATCGGCCCGTGGACCAGGAAGAAAGCGGTCAGCCCCACGGTCCACCAGACCACGCCAAAGACGGCCAAGATTCCAAGATTCGTCAGGTACACACTCCTTCGCTCACGACGCCATGAGCGAGGTGTGCCGTAGGTGAACCGCTGCACAACGACGAATTGGAAAGTCGCCAGCAGGAAGAACATGATCAATGGATGGCGATGCAGGCGATACCGGAAGCGTCCCCAACGCGAGCGAGCCAAATACTCTTCGACGGTAAGGACACCAACGTCACCGTGACCGCGGTGGCTGAGATTGCCGCTGGTGACGTGATGCCGCGTATGCGTACGGCGCCAATGGTGATACGGTGTGATCGTGAGGATTCCGCAGAAAGAACCCAAGAGGTCATTGGCTCGCAAGCCGCGGAAGAACGAATGGTGCCCGCAATCGTGCTGAATTGTGAAGATCCGCACCAAGAATCCAGCCGTCGGCACCGCCAGCAGCAGCGTGATCCAATACGGCCCCAACAAGCTCCAGTGCATGAGATACCAGAGTCCGAAGAACGGCGGCAGCGTATTGAGAATCTGCCAACCGCTTTTCAGATGGTTGGGATGCTTGTACTTGACCACCGTTTCGCGCCAGACCACCGTCTCGCGCCAGACAGGTGCCGTGCGGTCCGTTTCTGCCGAGGCAACGCGTGGGTGCGAGCTAGATATAATGTCCCCGCTCTCTGTTGCTGAACCCTGAGTCCATTGTCTCCAACGGCACTGAGCCAGAGAACTTTAGCGGCCGTCGGCGATTCGGTCAATGGATATCTCCGAAAACTCCCCATCGCCCAATGGTGATTGCCGGGGTAAACTATGGCTGCGCCGGATGCCATCGGCAAGCGACCCCGAACGACCCGCGATCATTGCAAATCGGGGTTGTCAATGTTAGAATAACTTGGTGAATGAAACTCTCTTGACGCGGGATAGTCGTGTCCGATCGGACACATGAGTCAAGCCAGTGGCGAGGGTTTCAATCCCTCGTACGTCGATCCGTTACCTGCCCCACATTCTTATCTTTGAGGGAGACATGGTCATGCTGCGGACAATCGCATTGCTGACACTGACGTTGGCGGTAGCATCCGGGGCCAGTGCCGCAGAGCAACCCGTCGAAAAGGCGGCCCCCGAGCCGGTGGTGTCCACCACGGTAGCGGCCCCTGGGGCCGAGACGGAAATCGCCGCCGTCCCAGTGCGGATCGAACCGGTGCGGATCGAACTGGGGGATACCGTCGTGGCAAGTTCCGATGGGATGAAGCTCATGATGGGCGACGACGTCGTCGCAACGCTTGGTGTCGGCACCAAGATCCAGGTGGCGCAAGTCAAGGAAGGCTGGATCGGCGGCTGGGTCAGCATCGACGGCAAGAGACGTAGCGGCTGGATCGAGATTGAAAGCGTCCAGCTCTTCCCGGCAACGCCGACGGACGTGGTCGCGCCAGCCGAAACGGACGCGCCGGCTGCTGAATCCGTACTGGCACCAGAGCCCGAACCGACACCGGCCGCTGAGCCCGAACCGACACCGGCCGCTGAGCCCGAACCGGCACCGGCGGCAGAGCCCGAACCGGCACCGGCCGCCGATCCGGATCCGCCGGCCAAGAAAGAACCGGCGGCCGCCGCGGAGAATCGGGAGAAGTTCGACGTCGAGAGGCTGGTCGTCCAGGACAACGACGACCTGGATGAGATCGATCTCTCGAATCGCATCGAAAGCATGATTCTTCGGGGTGATCGACTGTCTGACGGTAGCCTCAAACGTCTCGAGGGGATTGCCAAGATCGGCGCGTTGAGTTTCGTGGACACGGGGATCACGAAGGCCGGGCTGAAACGCCTCACGGGCTTCGGAGGCGTGCAATCGCTCCGCTTTTGGAGGTGCCGCTTCGAGGACGACGCGCTGAAGTCGCTCGAAGACCTCGTCACGCTCGAATACCTGGATATCGAGGGCACCAGGATTCAAGGCGCGGGGCTGGAGCACCTCAAGGGCTTACCCAGGCTGCAAACGCTGATTCTCGGACCGGATATCCAGGACGCCCAACTTGTATCGCTGAAGAACCTGGCCGGCCTGGAAGTGTTGGACCTCCGCTCCTGCCGCAACGTGACCGACGCCGGTCTGGCTCACCTCGCCGAGGTGCCCAAGCTGCAAAAGCTGATTCTCGGCCCGGCGATCCAAGACGCCCAACTCGCGGCACTGAAGCCGTTGACCGGCCTGAAAGAGATCGATCTGCGCTCCTGTCGGCACGTGACCGAGGCCGGCTTGGCACACGTCACTGCGCTGACCAGGCTGCGAACGTTGGTTCTCGGCCCGGAGATTCAGGACGCCCAACTCGCGTCTCTGAAGAGTCTGGCCGGGCTTCAGACGCTCGACCTGGGTACCTGCGAGCAGGTGACCGACGCCGGCATGGTGTATGTCGCCGGGTTGAGCAACTTGCAGACGCTTTGGCTGCCCCGCAGCGCCACGGACGCGTGCCTCGAAGAGGTCTTCGGATTGACCGGCCTGCAAACGTTGTGGCTCTCCGAGCAGATCACCGACAACGGCAGAAAGGCGCTAAGGGAGAAACTGCCGAATTGCGAACTCAGGTTCTAAGAACCCCTTACTTCAGGAGATCCTTGACCTCGTCGAGAATGTCCTTAATCCCCGTGTGGCACCCAGTGCAATCCGTGGGGGAAAGCTTGCTCCCGGACGTCTCGTGACACTTCCAACAGATCTGGTGAGCGATGACTCGCATCGACTTGGTGTCGTTGAACTCCTTGGGGAACAAGTTCTTGGAGTGGCAGTTAGCACACCTTCCCTTGGAGAGAAAAGACTCCTTGATGGTGTGCATTTCGTGATTGAAGTGGACCTTGCCGAGTTCGGGGTCTTTGTCGGAAAAATCGACGTGAAAAATGTAGTACTCGGGAAACTTCCCTTGCGAGCCCGGAAACAACTCGTCCTTGAGCTCCTCGATGTTGGTCTTTCCGTCTCCGTCCGAGTCAAGCTCCTCGATCTTCTCGAAGTCCATCTTGGCATCTTTCAGGGCAAGCCCGTAGCCGTTGAGAAAGTCCTTTTTGGCGGGCATGTGGCAGGTGGTGCAACTGTTGAGTGGCGACTCTCGCAGTTCCGGATACTTGGCGATAAAAGCCGTCTGAAGGCTCGGAATCGCGAACACCGAACCGGCGCCCAGCAGCATAATCGTTACACTCGCGACAAGTAGTTTCGTCGCACCAGAGACAGACGGGGAAGTTTTCGGCATGTTTGTTCTCCTCTTCAATGCTTGTGTTCGTCCCTTTACTCCTCGGCCGGGAACCGATTCCGGCGGGTCGGACTGGCACCGTGCATTCAACAGAACCAGACTCGGTGAATTCCCTGTGCAT
>JABMRP010000513.1 GCA_013202535.1 Planctomycetota bacterium | reverse complement strand
TCCGTCCCGAAATCAGTGATGTCCCCTTTTCCGTCCCCCCCTTTTCCGTCCCCCCTTTTCCGTCCTCCTTTTCCGTCCCCACACATATTGCGAAAAGTCTCTTCATCTGGAATGTCAACGATATCACCACTCTTCCCGGAGAGTGTGATGTATTGCACGTGGCCTGTCCGATACTCGCCGCGTTTTCGCTCGCGGTACAGGTTGACCGCCTCCTCTACCGTGAGGTCTCGTGGCTCCGCCCATACGATGTCTGACTCGGGAAGCTCGATGAGCAAGATCATGTCCTTCTCGCTAACGCTGGCCGGAGTGGCCTTGCTGTTTGGATCAAAAGTGTTCTTTCCATATGCGAAATCGTATCTTGAGATCGGTTTGTAGCCCTCCTTCCCGGGCCACAATGTATTCTTGCCTACGATAGCCACATAGTTTGTAAAGCCTTGAGCAAGTGCGTTGTCGTCGGAAGGGCAGACATACGCATCATAGATTCGCTGGACCTCAAACTCCTTCGAGGGAACAATCGTGTTGTCGGGGTGGTCCCAGGCCTTGTCAAAATCGTACGCTAACGAGGTGCTGTCATTAAAATAGGGTCGAATAAGCACTCGCCAGCTATGCATCCGACGCCCGTTCTCGTCCTCCACATATGCCGGCGGAAACGTGCCGTTAGTGAGGTAGTAGCTATTCAGATCCGCCGTCAAATACGCAAGGTGACCGGTACAGGCGGAGCGTTCCGCGTCTCGTCTTGCCTCCGATATTTCCGACCGGACGAATAGCACGAGGCCAACGATTCCAGCAATCGCCACGCCGAGCGCGGCATACCTGATGCGACTAAATGACTTGGTTCGCGGCATGGATCAGTCACTCTTCTCTGGAGCGAAAAAAGCGGGCAGGTCTCCCTTACGCGCCTCACGCTGAAACTCCGGGCACAAGTGCGCGGGCCGGGCGGTCAGGCGTTGCCCCCTCACCCGGCGACCAGCGTCATGGCTTCCTCGCGGGAGGTGCAGATGGGCCAGAGGCTGTCGAATTTTGAGACGCTGATGATTTCCCGGGCGATATCCGACAGATTGCAGACGGCCATTTTCCCGCCGCCTTTGTGAATTCGCGTCCAGATGGCGTGCATGGCTCCGAGCATGATCGATCCGAAATAGGAGACGTCTTCCATATCGAAAACGACGTTGTCCAGTTCGGGACGGTCGACCTGTTCCATCAGCCGGTTGAATTCCGGGCGAAGGGCCGCTTCGGCCAGACTGCTGACGCTGCCTCGGGGGACGACCAGAAGGGTTCTTCCCCGGGATTGTGTTTCAAATACGCTCTGCACGGACATATCACGAGTCCTCGCTGGCGGCGCCATCGGCGGGCGTGCCGCGGCGTTTGATGAGTGTGACGGCGTTGCCCAATTCGTTGTACTCGACGGAGTCCATGAAAGCCCGCATCAGCAGCACGCCGCGGCCGCTGGCCTTTTCCAGGTTGGCCGGATCGGTGGGATCGGGTAACGAGTGGGGGTCGAATCCCTCGCCTTCGTCGCGGATGGTGAAGACGGCTTCGTCGCGGAGCATCAGCACGTCGACGTGGATCTTCCGGTCCCGATACGGCGGCTGCGCTCGGCGCTGGCGGATCATCAGCCCGTAGGCCTCGTCGTCTTCGTCGCGCAGGCTGGAATCGATCTGGAGATTCCCGTGGCAGAAGGCATTGGCCAGGGCTTCTTCCAGAGCCACGCCCACCCGAGTGCATTCCACCTCGTCGAATAGCCCCATGCTGACCACGCATTCCTGCAAGTAGCCGACCAGATCGCCGAACATGGAGCAATCGTTGTCGAGCACGAAGGAGCACTCGTTGCGGGCAACACAGCCCATCAACCGCTCGTAGCGGCGCAAACGGCTACCGGCCGAAAGGACTCCGCGAACCGTGCGGAGGATGCGCTGGGCGAGCATCCGTTTGGGAACGTAGCTTGCGGCGCCCTGATGGAGCGCCCGGGCGGCCACGTCCTCGCTCCCCTTGGAGGTCATCAGCACGACGGGCACGGAGGGGTACTTGGCTTTCACGGCCGCCACCAACTCCAGGCCGCTCATCTCGGGCATGATCAGGTCGGTGACGACGATATCCGGCGGCGACTCTTCGATCTGCCGCATCGCGTCGGCACCGTGAATCGCGTTGCGGATCTTCAGTGTCGTGTCCTTGGCCAGCAACCCGCTGACGAGGCTACGATCGACGGCCGAATCATCGACAACAAGTACGGTCGGCACGTAAAGGTCCTCCGTCGAGACGGGCCGGGTATTTGAGGGGCGTTTCCATTCCGATCCGCCAGCCTACTGGTTCGCGTCGCTTTCCCGTGGATAGTCTACCAGCAATGCCCCCAGCGTGGCTACCGCCTGGTCCAATTGTTCGGCAAGGGAACCGGCGTGCTGGAGATCGCCGCCTCGGGCGTCCGTTTCCAGGCGAAATGCCAGATCGTAAGCCCGTCCGCTGCCGAAGTACTGCATCGATCCTTTAAGCGTGTGGGCCGTTCTCTGCAACGTGGGGGCGTCGCTTTCGGCTACCGCGGCGCGAATTTTGTCCATCAGTTGCGGCGCCTCTTGCAGAAAGGTCTCCACAACGACGCGCAACAGCCGGCGGTCGCCTCGGACGGCCCGCATCGCCCGGTCCCAATCGACCGTTTCCCCCTCCGGCACCGGCAACGGCCGCAGCGGGGAGTCGCTCCGCGGAACGTCCTGGACGGTTGCCCCGTCTTCCGTCGCGGTGGTTTCCGAGGGGGTGGTTTCCGAGGGGGTGGTTTCCGAGGGGGTGGTTTCCGAGGCGGTCGCCTCCAAGACGGTAGCCAGCGTCTCGAAAAGCCGCCGGGCGTTGATCGGTTTGGCAATATATCCGTCCATCCCGGCGGCCAGGCATCGCTGGCGATCGCCCCGCATGGCGTGGGCCGTCATGGCGACGATGGGCAGATGCCCGCCCAAATTCTGTTCGACGGCCCGAATGGCGGCCGTCGCCTCCAACCCGTCCATCTCGGGCATCTGCACGTCCATCAGCACGACGTCGAAATCCTTCGTCGTGGCTTGGGCGACCGCCTCCTTGCCCGTGTCGGCCA
Source organism: Planctomycetota bacterium (assembly GCA_013202535.1). Taxonomy (GTDB): domain Bacteria; phylum Planctomycetota; class Planctomycetia; order Pirellulales; family Thermoguttaceae; genus JABMRP01. The sequence continues at coordinate 2,111 of JABMRP010000513.1, read as the reverse complement.
CGGTGACCGTATGCCCCTGACTCTCCAGGAGACCGACGGCCAGCTTCTGCCCCACGAGGCTGTCTTCGGCCAGCAACACGCGCAGCGGGCCGAGTTGCATCCCCGCCTGAGGCTCCAGTAGAACACCCGCCTGATCGACCGTGGTGCCGAGCCCCAAGGACAACACCACGGCATCGAACAACTCCGATTGCTTGATCGGTTTGAGCAGGTAGGCGACGATCCCGAGTTGCTCGCAACGAGCGACGTCACCGGGCCGGTCGCCGGAGGTGAGCATCATGACGATCGTGTGGGGAAGTTCGGGACTCTGCTTAATCTGGCTGGCCAACGAGAATCCGTCGACGTCGGGCATGTTGGAGTCGGTGAGCACCAGGGCAAAGGGGGCGTCCGCGTCGTGCGCCTCGCGCAACACTCGCAACGCGTCACCCGCCCCCGACACGACGGTGGGGCTCATCTTCAGGTTGCCCAGCATTTCCTCGAGGATGAGGCCGTTGGTACGATTGTCGTCGACCACCAGAACCCTCAATCCGATGATCGACACGGGCGCGGCATCCAGGGAGTCGAGCATCCGCTGGTCGGCCGGTGCGAACTGGGCGGTGAAGTGGAAGGTACTGCCGCGGCCGACTTCGCTATCCACCCAGGTGCGGCCCGACATCAACTCGATCAACCGGCGCGAAATGGCCAATCCCAGGCCGGTACCGCCGAAGCGGCGCGTGGTGGTGCTGTCGGCCTGAACGAAGGCCTCGAAAATGGCGAGTTGCTTGTTCTCGGGAATCCCGATTCCCGTGTCCGAAACGGCGAAATGCAAGACGACCGCGTCGTCCGTTTTCGACTCGCTCTGGACGCGCAGCACGACTTCGCCCCGATGGGTAAACTTGATCGCGTTTCCCACCAGATTGATGACGATCTGGCGGAGTCGGGCGCGGTCGCCGGTCACCACGTCGGGTACGGCGGCCCGGATATCGCAAGCCAGTTCCAACCCCTTTCCGTGTGCCCGCACGGCCAGCGATTTCATCGTATCGACGAGACTCTCGCGGAGATCGAAGGGCCCGGTGTCAAGTTCGAGTTTTCCGGCTTCGATTTTCGAGAAATCGAGAATATCGTTGATCACCGCCAGCAGTGCTTCACCCGACTCGCGGACCAGCGTGAGATACTCTCGTTGTTGGGCGGGGAGGTCGGTCGAGAGGACCAGTTCGGTCATCCCCAACACGGCGTTCATCGGGGTGCGGATTTCGTGGCTCATGTTGGCCAGGAAAACGCTCTTGGCCTGATTGGCCGTTTCGGCCGCTTCCTTGGCCCGCTCCAAGGCGACGTTGGTCCGGGCCAGTTCCGCGGTGCGCTGCTGGACGCGGATTTCGAGTTCGTCGTGAACTTCGCGCAGCGCCTTCTCCGCCCGTTTCCGCTCGACGATCTCCAACTGCATCTGTTCGATAACCCGGCGCAGTTCGGTGGTGCGCTCCTGGACTTGCTCCTCAAGGTGTTCGCGAGATTTCTTCAGCGCTTCCTCGGCCTGCTTGCGCCGCGTGACGTCCCAAAAGATGGCTTGCGTGCCAACGACGACTCCCTCGGCGTCAAACACGGGAAACTTCATCACCTGCACGTAGCGCGTCTCGCCGTTCTTCTCATACTGCTCGACGTCCTCGAACAACTCGCCCGCCTCGGCCACCCGCCGGTCGTCTTGCCGGTACTTCCTGGCCAACCCGGGTGGGTAGAGGTCGAGATCCGTCTTCCCCAGCACGTCGTCCAGCGGCATGCCGAGCAACTCGCAGAACAACTTGTTGGCAAACGTGAACCGACCGTCGATATCCTTGCGCAGAACGTGGACGGGAAGCGTTTCGACCAGCGAGGAATACAACGCCTGGGAATCGCGCAGCGTAATCTCCGTCCGCTGGTGCTCGAAGACCTCGCGTTCGAGCGTTTCGTTCGCTTGCTTCAATTGCGTCGTGGCGCGAACCACGCGCCGCTCGACCTGTGCGGTGCGCTGAACCAGGGCGCCGAGGTACATCGTCAGCAGGATCGTGACGGCAAACCCCGCCAAGAACACCGCCTCGGGGAGCCACGCCCTCTTCTCGGCCAGATAGGTCTCGGTCGGATGGCAATAGATCGACCATTGG
>JABMRP010000512.1 GCA_013202535.1 Planctomycetota bacterium | reverse complement strand
CTCGCCGCGCTCGACACCGCCCATGTTGCGGCCCCGATTCACGTCAGCCAGAACGAGCCGGCCGGTGGGAAGCGCCCGATCGACCCGGTCGACAATTACCGGCTCCCGAGATCGACTGCGCAAGGGACGCGGCTCGTGGCACCAATAAGGTCCCGCCTCCTTGGGGAGTTGGTAGATCACCTCGGTGCGGCCCTGGCCGTCGAGCAGAAGCAGCTTGTTGTCCTCGGCAATGATAAAGCAATCCTCGGAAAACGCGTACGGATCGCGATGGTTGTTGCTCTTGCCGACCGATCGGGCATGTGACCGATCGTCCGGGCCGCCCTTGGCGTCGACGATGGTGATCACCCCGGCGTGTTCCTTGCGGCCGTGGCCGGGCGAAAAGACCGAGACCACCTTGTCGGTGCCGGGGATCGGCTTGGCGTCGAGCATCACGATGCCCGGGTGTTGGTTGCCGAAGTAGATCATCTCGCCGGTGCCGTCGGGGTTGCTCGTCCAAAGATGATGAAACTTCACCCGGCTGCGGTCGACGTATTCCCAGCGCATGTAAAGCACCCGGCCGTCGGGCAGCATCCAGGGCGTGTTGTCCTGCTCGACGTTGCTGGAAATGATGCGAATCTCGCTGCCGTCGGCCTTACACCGATAGCGGACCGCCACATGGGTATGCCAGCACTGGACCCAGCGTTTGCAGCGCGACGAGCAGAAGAGAATATCGCCGTCGGGCAGATAGATCGGCTCGAGGTCGTCGAACGGGCCGTCGGTCAGTTGCTTCAAGCCCGAGCCATCGATGTTGATCTCATGCAGATGAAAAAACTTGGTCCCGCCCTTGCGATAGCAGAAGAGGATCTTTTGGCCGTCGTAATGAACTTGCGGATCGCGAATGGTGCCCTCCGGATCTTCGAGGATCGTGTCCAGTTCGCCGCTGCGCAAGTTGAGCCGGTAGAGACGCCCGCCCACGGGACCGTACATCATGCGTTTTTCATCCGCGGCCCAGTAGCCGAAATTGGCGTACCAATGGCCGTCGCTGCCGGTGGAGCGGACGGCGAAGACGATCTCGTCGACCCCGGCCAGCGGTCCTTTCAAGGCGGTGGTCAGCAGTTCGCCGGCGGTGAGTTGCGAAGGGATGAGCAGCAAAGTGGTGAGCACGGCCAGGGACACGGTGCGCATGGAAATCGCCTCTTGGAAACGCTTTCTTGTTCAGGGGGAAACAACACGTCACGATACCGCAAATCGGCCGGCCGTACAACAGGATCCTCTCGTTCCCACGCTTGGAGCGTGGGAACGCAAGGGTTCGACGCTTTGCGTCGCCGGATCAGGCAAGGAACATTTGACTGGCCGGGGATTCGGGGGTAGTCTGGAATGTGCCCATTGCCTCGTTTCCACGCTTGGAGTGCGGGAATGGCGAGTTTTTCGACGCAAAGCGTCGGGCCGTGCGTGACGACGCGGAAGCGTCGTCACGAGAGTTAGCCCCCAAAGGAGAACCCCATGATGCGAACCACGCTGCTCGGTCTGATCGTTACGCTTGCCGCCCTGTCCAATTTCGCGGGAGCCGAAGACAAACCGGCCGGCCATCGCTGCCTGGTCGCCGGCGCGGGCAATCCGACCGTGGCGATCCTGGGCACCGACGGGAAGATCGAGTGGTCCTACCCGTCGGGCAATTGCAACGACGCCTGGATGTTGCCCAGCGGCAACGTGCTCTTCGCCTATCAGGGTGGCGCCAAGGAAGTAACGCCGGAGAAGAAGGTCGTCTGGGAGTACAAGGTCACCGACGAACCGGTCGGCAACGAGATTCACGCCGTGCAGCGGCTGCCCGACGGTAATACGCTGGTGGCCCAAAACGGTCATCCGCCGCGGCTGTTGGAGATCGATCCCAAGGGCGAGATCCTCCAGAGCATCGTCATCAAGTCCGACATCGCCAACGCCCACGCCCAGTTTCGCCAAGTTCGCAAGACCAAGGCGGGTACCTACCTCGGCGGGCTGATGACCGAGGGTCGGGTCAACGAATACGACGCCGACGGTGAAGTTCTCCGCACGTTCGAGGTCCCCCGCCACGGTTTCGCCTCGGTTCGGCTGCCCGACGGCAACACACTGATCGCCTGTGGCGACGGGCACACACTGATCGAGTTCGACAAAGACGGCCGCGAGGTTTGGAAGGTCGAGGAAAACGACATCCCGGGCAACCCGCTGCGGTTTGTCGGCGGCGTACAACGATTGCCCAACGGCAACACGGTGATCGCCAACTGGCTCGGCCACGGCGGCCATACCGGCAAACAACCGCAACTGTTCGAGATCACCCGCGACAAGAAGCTCGTCTGGCAAGTGTGGGACGCGAAGCAGTTCGGGAATCTGTCGACGGTTCAGGTGCTGGATGTTGAAGGCGAGCCGCTGCGGTAGAAATCTCGTTCACGCCCGTCAGCCCCCGGCTCTGCCGGGGGGCGGATTCCTCTCGTTCCCACGCTTGGAGCGTGGGAACGCCCGGGTTCGACGCTTCGCGTCGCTGGCGCAAGAGATCCGTGTCGGGCACAGTGACGACCGAATCTTCGAGGCAAAGCGTCGGGCCTTGCGTGACGACGCAGAAGCGTCGTCACGAGGCGCAGTGCCGGGGCTAAACACTTATTGCAGCCCCGGATACACGCCCTTCAGATCCAACCCGTCGCCCGTCTCTTTCTGCAATTCCAACAACGTCTCGAAAAGCTCTTTCATTCGTGGCTTCTGCGCCGAATCTTCGGCCAGGTCTTTCATCTCCAGCGGATCGTCGTCGAGGTTGTACAACAACACCTTGGCGATTTTGGGATAGAGAAGCAGCTTGTAGCCGTCCACGGTCACCGAACGTTGCACCGAGAGATAGCCGCCGTAGATCGCGTCGTAGTTGCGATCGCGCTGGCCGCGGATGATCGGCAGGACGCTACGGAACTGCACGTGGTCGGGTTTCTCCACGCCGGCCAGTTCCAGGCTGCTGGCCATCGCGTCTTGCAGGTAGATCTGCCCGTCGAGACGCTTGTCCTTGGGAACATCCGGCCCGACGACCATGAACGGCACGCGCACACTGTGGTCGAACAGATTCTGTTTGCCCATCAGGCCGTGATGCCCGACGGCCAGCCCGTGGTCGGCGGTGAAGAAGATGTAGGTGTTGCCCGCCTTGCCCGATTTGTCCAGCGCATCGAGAATCCGGCCGACCTGGACATCCATGTGGGTGATGATCGCGTAGTATTCCCGGCGGTTGACCTTCACCGCGTACTGGGTTCGCGGGAAGGGGGCCAGCTTCTCGTCGCGCAACCCCTTGCCACAGCCGATGGCGTCCTTATACGGATACTCCGGCAGAAAACTCTTGGGCATGGCGATGTTTTTCAGCGGATACTTGTCGACGTACTCCTGGGGCGATTGCCGCGGATCGTGCGGGGCGTTGAACGCCAGGTACATGAAAAACGGCTTGTCGCGCCGCGATGCGTCCTTGATGAACCCCACGGCGTCGTCGCCGAGCACCTCGCTCCAGTGGGTACCGCCCTCCCAGAATCCGCCGAACTTCGGATCCGACGGGCTCCACGGGTCGGGCTGTCCTTCGATCGGACGATTGTAGCCCTGAGGTGTTTGCCTGGGCATGCCGCCGCGGACGTGGGTGACGTGGTCGAACGCCTTCTCGGGATCGGCCCGAACGTGCCACTTGCCGGTCATGTACGTCTCGTAGCCGGCCCCTTTCATCTGTTCCGACCAGAACCGGCCGGCCAGGCGTTCGCTTTCGGCGTTGCCACAGACTTTGTTGGCGTGCCAAAGGAACCGGCCCGTGTTGAGCATCCCCCGGCTGGCCACGCAGACGGCCCCGCTCCAGGAGCCCATGTTGTAGGCGTGGGTGAACGTGACCCCGCTACGAACCAGCCGGTCGAGGTTCGGCGTTTCGATTTCGTCGTTGCCCGTGGCGTGCAGCGTGTTGAACGCCTGGTCGTCGGCGAAGATGAAGAGGATGTTCGGTTTGCCCTGCGGTTTTTCCGCCCACACGGTCGACGCGGTGCAAAGCGCGATCGTCAAAGTCAATGCGACGGCCGCCGTAATGGTTCGGTTCATGTTGCTTCAGCTCCTGTGGAATGTGTCGTGGGTTGCGAGTCGAACGGCATCGAGTATGACCGACAATTGCCGCGTAGTCAACGAATACCCTCATTTGCGGCGCCGCCGGGGACGATCGCCCAATACGGCTGCCGGGCCATCACCTGGCGATGGTCGGGAAGCATCTCCTCCAGGCATTTCAGGGCTTCGGCCGCCTTGGGGAAACCACCGTCGACACCGCAAACGACCGCCGCCCGGGCCGAATACGCATAGCCGTTGCCGCCGCCGGGTAACCCGGGTTGATACAGCCGCGCGTTTTCCCGGCCGATTTGCTTCCAATCGTCGAAAACCACAATCTTGCCCTCGGGCGTCCGCCGTCCGACGGCCATCCGATACGGCGTGGCCATTTGCGGATCGAAATCCGGCGAGTTGGTCAACATGCCCACGCGCCAACGCAGCAGAACATCGCGCACCCGGGCCGCGTCGGCGTATCCCAGTTCGACCAGATGGTGCAGGCTCCAGATCAGGTAATCGTGTTCCCAGGGGGCCACGACCATCCAGTTCGGGTCGGCCGGATTTTGGATCCGCGCGTTTTCCACCGTTCGCAGTCCCCAAAACCCGAGCTTGTTGCTCTCCGGTGAATCGACCATCCGCCGGATTCGATCGGCGATGTTGTTGTGAATCTTCTGGTCGAAATAGGCCGCCTCGGGATGACCGTCGGAAGCGATCCACGCGGCGTCGGCCATGTTGCGCAGCGACCAGGCGTTGCCGCGAATCTGGCCCGAGAGAATGCCCTCGGCGTCGCGCCGCGGATGCGGCCAGGTGGCCAGCAGACAATGGTTGGCCCAAAAGTAGGCTTCTTCCAAGTAGTAGAAATCGCCGGTCACCAGATAGGGCACGTAGGCAAACGAGCCCTGATGGGCCAAATCGGGCGTCAGGCGAACCGCTTTGCCGTCCGGCGGGTGGCGAGGCGGTTTCCATTGGGGGCGGTCTTCACCCCGGGCGTCGAGCCAGAACTTGGGGCGCGAGTCGATCGTCATGATCCGGCCGGTCGATCGGGCGCGTACGTGAATCGGCCACGAACCGGCCAGATCGCCGCCGGCAAGCACCACCGCTTTGGCCCGCGGCTCCATGCCCAACAGATATCGGGCGGTCCACTCGGGATAGGGCGCCAATTCCTCGCGGCCGCCGGTGGTGGGCATGTAGGCCGTCAACGCGCCCCGGCCCATGATCCGCCAGCGGGATCCTTCCATCCGCCATAGTTTCTCCTCGTTCTCCGAAGGCGGCGGAAGCTCAAGCGTCGTGTCGTAATGCGGCAGCGCGCCGGCAGCCGACATGACGGCCAGATCGTGGACCAGATGGACCTCCGGCTCGGGCCGTCCCCACCAAAACACCTTCCGCCAGCGCGAAAGGCGGCGATGGTTCACGGCCGCCGACGAGAAGACCTCCCGGCCGCCGACGGTCACCGACGCGTCGTAAAGGACGTCGCCCGTCCAATCATCCCAACAGTTTTCCACGACCACCGACACGCGCACCGCGCGGCACCCGGCATAGGCGCGCACCTCGAACCGCACGTGCAGATCGTCGTCCGGCTTGCCCGCCTCGTCTCGCGGCGGTCCGGCGAGCAGCCACTCGGTGACGATCGGCCCGGAGAGCCACGTGGCGGGTTGTCCGCCGGCCTGTTGGAGCAATTGCCGGGCGCTGATTCGGCGCGTCGTACCGTCGGGAAAACGCAGGGTAACGACCGCGTCGAAGTCGGTCCGCAGCAATTCGCTCGGCGAGATGGCCGCGATCGGCTGCCGTGAAGTCGGCCCGTCGGCCAATTGCAGTGTCAGCGGCGTGCCGGAGGGCAGTTTCTCCAGAACGGTCGAAACCACCGCAAACCGCACGGACCCGTCGTCGTGGCGGCGCCGGACGTCAACCTGAGCCGGCGGCAGCGGCCCGTCGCTCTTCACGGCAACGCCATGGGGAAATTGGCCCTTGGGAAATACCTGGCCGAAGGTGAGGGGCACTCCCTGCAACTCGTGGCCGGTTGGATTGCGAACCTCGACGGCAATCGTTTCGGCGGCCGGCACCGAGGTGTCACGAAGCGGCCCAGCCAGACCGAGCGAGAGAAAGACAACCGCCACGATGAATCGTTGCATGGTAATTCTCCGGAAATCTTGCCATCGAAACGTGTTGAGAACCGGGCTCCTACTTGGGGGTCTCTTCGGCGACCGCTTGGTAAATGATCCCGTTGATCAGCCCACCGAGCAGAAGAACGACGCCGGTGAGATAAAGCCACACGATCAGCACGATCACTCCGCCCAGGGCTCCGTAGGTCTGGTTGTATCGGGCGAAGTTTTCGACGTAGACGCGAAACCCTTGGGTCACCGCCACCCAGCCGCCCGTGGCCACGACGCTGCCCGGCGAGAGCCAATACCAGGGTAGTTTCGTACTGGGTACGACCCAGTAGATGATCGAACTGGCCAGGAGCATGCACCCGCAGGCAACACCCCAGCGGAGCCCGGCCGAGGCGATCACTTGAACCCAGGACACGTCGACGTAGCGGGCCACCAGCGCCGTGACCGTCGGACCGACCAGCAACAGGATCATCGAGAGGACCAGCAGCAACAACACGCCGCCGGTCAACAACAGCGACACGCCCCGCGTTCGCCAGAAGCGCCGTTGGTGGCTCACTCCGTGGAAGGAGTCAAGTCCCGAACCGATGGTCAGAAAAAGTCGCGAGCCGGCGATCCCCAGCAAGAGCAAACCGCCGAGGACGAGTTCCACGGAAGTGCGTGCCTGAATGTCGCGAATTTGGCCGACGATGACATGGACGACATTCTCCGGCATCCCCAGCGCGATGGCCCCCTCGAAGCTTTCCATCAGACCGTCCAACGGCAGCCGCGACGCACAGGCGATGAGTACGATAAACAGGGGCGCCAGCCCCAAGAGAGCGTAGTAGGCAAACTGTGCGCTTCGCGCGGCGAGCTGATGCGTCCGATAGTCGGCCACAACCCGGCGGAGAAACACTCCCGGCGCCAGGTGCCCCAAGTGCCACATCCGCTGCCAGCCGACGCGCCGCGGCGAACGGTCCGGCGGTGGAGAGTTGGG
>JABMRP010000511.1 GCA_013202535.1 Planctomycetota bacterium | reverse complement strand
ACTTGATCGTGGCGACGGGAAAGTTTCGCTCGTCCAGCAATTCAGGGATTTTCGTTCGCTCGGCACGGGTGGCGCCGACCACGGCAATCACGTCGAACACGGGTTGTCTCCTGGCAGCAAAAGGGGGCTCGTAACATGGGTGGGGCTCCGCACACGGGCGGGTCCGCACGCCTGCGCAAACTCGTATTATGGCAGCTTCGCCGCCCGGCCTCAACCGGTCGCGCCCCCCTGCCCTGCCCCGGCGGGTGGCGATTTTTTCCCGGTTGGCCGGCCGAAGGCGCAAAAAAACTCGCGTCGCGCAAGAGGCGACGCGAGCGATGCGTTTCGAGAAACACGACACCGTCGTGGACGGCGGTGGCCACGATTACTCCATAATCGCGACCTGTTCCAACGCCGGAGTCTGGAATCCGAAGGCCACGCCTTCGGTGGCGCCGGCGCGAAGCACGATTATCTGAGTTTCAGAAATCAACTCGCCCTCGCGCTCGATTTCTGCCCGGACCTCATACGTGTAGACGTAGCCCGGAACCAAGCCGAAGGAGACATACTCTCGCCGGCTGCCGATGCTCTTGGTTTCGTATCCGTTGACCGTCACCTTGGCGCCGTAGGGGACGTAAATCGTCAGCAGGCCGCTATCGGCACGGGTCGGGTCGACGCGAGTCGTCGGCTCGGGCATAGGCATGGGCGGTAGCGGGGGATTCGTATCGGCTTGCGGAGCAACCGTCGGTTCGGCCGGTACCGGTGCGGGCTCCGTTTGCAACACGGAATCCGCCGGTGCGGCTCCCTCGGGAACCACGGTCATCGGGGGATAAGACACGGTATACGCGGTGGTCGTCGGGGAGCCCGATTGCCATCCGAAGCCCCAGGGACGGGCACAGGAGCCCCGCAAACCGCACGGCCCGAACAGAAGCCGACGAACCGGTCCAGGGTTCCAGAGCCGATAACCCAAGCGGGGACAACACGTTCCCGTGCAGGGGGAGGTGTAGCACGTGCTGCAACTCGTCCAGGCCACGGGCTGGCAAGATGTCCAACACTGTGCCTCGGCTTGCGATGCCGCCACGGCCAACGTGGCCGCGACCACAACTGCTCCAACCATCAAATACTTCCAGTTCGGACCAAACATGGGAACTTGCTCCTTGCAAATCACGTTGACGAAACACCCACGGTACACCCCGCTAGCATACCAACCTTAGCTCATAAATCAAGTAGTTTAGGCAAACTTGGCCAAATAAAATGACCTCTCAGGCGCGAACGGCCGGAAGCCGCAGGCAAGACCCCTCTTTCGGGTTATTGTGACACCGCTCTTGCGCCTGATTGCTTTGCCATAGGGGGTCTTACGCAGGCCACGGGGTTTTGTTTGGCAAAAAACCGTCGGTGGCGATGGGACACCAACATTACTGATACCCCCCATAAGAACTGACCTCGTCTTCTGACCGTCTTCTCCTCTATAATCCCCCCACTAGTACTCAGCCCTCCCTTTACCCACGGGAACATGTCTCTTGAAGCCGACGGTTTGGGCTCGACGCTTGCCCTGGTCGATGCTGTTGATTGCCCTGGCCCTGATCGGGCTGGGTTTGCTGGGGATCGCTCGGAGTGAAACGCTCGCCGGTGGCGGCGGCCGGTTTGTCGCTCGACAGGCCATCTGGGCCGGCGTGGGACTGATGCTGATGTTGGCCGTCTCGGTGCCCAACTACCGGCTGCTGTGCCCGTGGAGCTACGTGGCGTTGGCCGTGTCACTGGTTTTGCTGGTGGTCGTTTACTGGTTTCCGGCGGTTAACGGGGCCCATCGTTGGATTCGCCTGGGCGGGATCGGTTTGCAGCCGTCGGAGTTTGCCAAGGTGGCGTTTGTCCTGGCCCTGGCCCGATATCTGCGATATCGCGAAAACTTCCGCCGTCTGCGCGGGCTGCTACTGCCCTTAGGCATTGCCTTTTTGCCGATCACGCTCATCCTGCGCGAGCCCGACCTGGGCACCGCGATGGTTTTCCTGCCCGTCTTGTTTCTGATGCTTGTGGCCGCCGGAGCGCGATGGCGCGACTTGGCCACCGTGGCCCTGGTCGGGCTGCTGGCACTGCCGGTGCTTTGGACCCAGATGAGCCGCGAGCAGAAATCGCGGGTTACTTCGCTTTTGGATCAAACCGTCCCCGGGCAAACTCCCGACGACGACCAGTACCATCTGCATCGGGCCAAGCGGATGACGGCCCTGGGCGGTGTCTGGGGGAGCGCCGTCTCGGGCCAGCGGGTCGAGGACTCCGGCGCCTATCGGCTGCCGCATGCCCATACCGATTTTATCTTCTGCGTACTCGGCGAACGATTCGGCCTGGCGGGTCTCGGCGTCGTGTTGGCGCTGTACGCGGCGCTCGTTTGGCGAGGACTGGCCGTTGCCCATGCCACGCGCGAACCGTTCGGGCGACTCTTGGCCGTCGGTCTGGCGGGCATGCTGGCCGTGCAAGTGCTCATCAATACAGCCATGACCGTGGGGCTGCTGCCGATCACCGGTCTGTCGCTCCCGCTGGTCAGCTATGGCGGTTCAAATATGGCGGCCCACTGTTTGGCGATCGGCCTGCTGCTGGGCATCGCCCTGCGACCGGGTTACGAGATGACCAACGAACCGTTTCGCCATACCGCCGATCGCGTTTAGCCCCGGCACTTGTGCCCGGTTTTTTGATGGAAAACTGGCATGGCCGTGCCCCAAAACGCCGGGCACAAGTGCCGGGGCTAAACGTTAGTACTCGATGCTGTACCCTTGGGGCAATTCCGCTTCCAGCGGGGCGAGTGCCTTGCGTAGTGCCGCGTTGAGTTCCCGGCGCGGCTGTTGCGAAAAAACATGAATCGTGACGTACCGCCGCAGTTGCTCGCGCCACACGCACATCGGCTCGTCGACCAGGGTGATGTTGGCAATTTCCGACAGGGGAACCCGTCCACCATCGGGTAGCGCGATCGAGATATGCGCAAGGTCCTCGGCCGAGTCACGCTCGCCGAGCGCCGACATCAGCACGACGTCTTTCTCCCAGCCGTCTTCCCGAACGCGACAAACGACCTCGTCGCTCATAGCCGCGCGGATTACCCGATTCACGTCGCCGGCACTGATGCCGTATCTCGCGATCTTGTCCCGATCGATCTCCACCTTAACTTGCGGAGTCGTCCCGTTCAAAGAAACACTGAAACCGAATGTTTGCGCTTCAAACAGTTTTTGGCGGACTTGCTCGACCAACTCGCCGGGTACGTCAAGATCCGGGCCGAACACTCTGATTTCCAGATCGTCCCTCTCTTCGAGCTTGAGGTACCAGTGCAAGTCGGCGGATTTGGCCTGGTAAAACTTCAGATCCAGAGGGACGTCGCGATGCAAACGGGCGACAGAGCGGAGAACGAGCCAGTCGAGTTCCGGCGGAAGATCACGCAAGCATTCCAGCGACGGGGGAAGTTGGGGCGAGCCGAGCACTTCGTCGATCTCCGCGGATAGCCCGGCGGTAGCCGTTTCGTCACCTCGCGAGTGAATCGCAATCAGGACCGGGTCGCGAGGCGAGGTCAGTCCGTCCGCTTCGCCGACCGTGCCAACACGCACCTGGGCCACGTCGCGAAGAAGAACGGGCGTGCCTTGTCGCATGACCAGCACGATCTGCTCCAAGTCCTCCAAAACTTGCCCGGAACCGACCGTGCGAATCAACACCTCCGGCGAAATAACGCCAATGGGCGCATCCGTGTTTGCTCGCCGAATCGCTTCGGCCGTTTCCCGCCAGGTCAGGCCATATTGGGCAAGTCGGGCCGGATCGACGACAATCTCGTAACGCTCTCGCCGGCCGCCAAAGACCGATACCTGCGATACGTTGCGCAGGGCCGACAATCGGGGCACAAGCACCCGCCGGGCCAGACTCCGTAACTCGATATCCGACAATACCCCCTCCGCGCCGGGTTCACGGTTTCGTAGGACAACCAGCAGTGCCAAGGTGTCTATTCCTGGAGCAATGCACGGCCCTTCGGCCGCTTCGGGAAGTAGGTCCACGACCGAGTCCAACCGCTCGGCCACAAGTTGCCGATTTCTCAATGCATCGCTTTTCGGCCCGAAGCGGACCCAAACGGTCGATTCGCCTTCCCGTGAAACGGACTGAACATTTTCCACGCCGGGGATGCCGCTGAGGGCCGTTTCGATCGGCATGGTTACCAACGTCTCGATTTCCACGGCCGTCAGGCCCAGTGCGGCGACGGTGACCCGCACGAGAGCGTCGAGATTCAGTTCCGGCGGCTCGCTCCCTGGGACCTCGCCCAGTTCGTTGTCTTGCTGCGCGGACGCTGCCCGATCGTCCGGCGAGGAAACATCCACCGGGCCACAACCGACCTGAATACAGCCGGCCAACGCGAACAGGATCACCAGCGTCCAACGTATGAGCGATGTCATGGGAACCTCCCTGGGAATGGTTTCCCGAATTCTGACGCGACGGGTGGAATGTGTCAACCGGTTTATAGTAGCCATCTCGCTCCGCGAGATGTAGCCTGTTGATCTGCGAGATGCGGCCCGTCGCTCCCGGAGACGTGGCCAACACACTCTGGTCCTTCAAAGGCTACATCTCGCGGAGCGAGATGGCTACTATACTTGCACTTACCGCTTCGACGCGGTAGGTTGAGTATCGCGTTTGCGAGTTGCATCAACCGGCCATCTCCCCCCTGCCCTTTCCAAGAAGAATCGCCGATGCGTCCCATGCCGTCGATCAAGAGTCTGTTGGTTCTGTTTGCGATCACCGGCCTGGTTTCGGTCGCCGGGGCCGACGTCACGCCGTTTCGGACCGACGATTGGCAGCAGTAACTTTGGGCGGGTTACAATCGTTATTCTCCTCAATACCCGGATAATCCATCCGCCGGTGGCCGATGGCATTGGCTCCAGCGCAGACAGAACCCCCGTGGCGCGCAATAATAGAGAGATACCCCCGCGGCTCCGCGCGTCGCCGCGCAGCCGTCCACAGCGATTATCTCCGATGGAGAGTGAACGATGACCACGAGGATCTTGCTTCCGACCGCGACCGTCTTCTGCCTGATTGCCGCCTGGGCGGCTTGCCCACGGCCGTGTCATGCTCAGAGTCGTAAGGCACTGGCCGAGGCTCGAAACGACATGGTCGACGAAAAGATCGTGGCCGAAGGGGTTAAGAATCCGCGGGTGATCCGGGCGATGCGAGCCACCCCCCGCCACGAGTTCATCTCCCGAGCCCAATACAGGGACGCCTACCTCGACATGGCCTTGCCGATCGGTTCAGGGCAGACGATTTCTCCGCCGTTCATCGTTGCCTGGATGACCGAGCAACTCGATCCGCAGCCGACAGACAAGGTGCTGGAGATCGGCACCGGCAGCGGGTACCAGGCGGCCGTGCTGAGCGAGTTGGTCGACGAAGTGTACACCATCGAGATCGTCGAACCGCTGGGTCGCAAGGCGAAGCAAACGCTGCATCGGCTGGGGTACGACAACGTCCAGGCCAAGGTGGGTGATGGCTACAAAGGCTGGCCCGAAAACGCGCCGTTCGACAAGATCATCGTGACCTGTTCTCCGGAAAACATCCCGCAACCGCTGGTTTCACAACTTCGCGAGGGCGGACGGATCGTCGTGCCCGTCGGGCAGCGTTACCAGCAGACGCTTTTTCTTTACAAGAAAGTGGAAGGCCGCCTCGTAGCCGAGTCGCGGTTGCCGGCCTTCTTCGTGCCGATGACCGGTGAGGCGGAATCGCAACGGGAAGTGCTGCCCGACCCGACCCAACCGGCGCTGATCAACGGCAGTTTCGAGCAGCTCGTGGTCGGAACCCAGAAACCGGTCGGATGGCACTACCAGCGTGGGATGCAATTGAAAAGTGGAGATGCCCCCTCGGGTGACAACTACATCACGTTTCGCAATGAAGACCGCGACCGGGAGGCGTGGACACTTCAGGCCTTTGCCGTCGACGGGCGTAAGGTGCGACAGATCGATATTGCTCTTCGCGTGCGGGGTAAAGACGTCTGGTCCGACCCCGGCTCCAACCAATGGGCCGCCCTGGTCGTTATCTTCTACGACGAACGGAGGGCGACCCTGGGCACCGCAATGGTTGGCCCCTGGCGCGGCACATTCGACTGGAAGATGGCCGTGGGCCGAATCTCCGTCCCCCCCCGCACCCGAGACGCGATCGTCCGCATCGGCCTGCTCGGCGCAGTGGGCGAACTCTCGATGGACAACATCCAACTTCGGGCGAGTCCGAGGACACACTAAGTGGCGCCGGGGTGTTCGGCGGAGTCTGGTGATTTCGGCAACAGCCGGCTGATCCCGTATCCGGCGAATACGTAGAGGAACGGCACCAGCGGGATGCGGCATCGGCAATAAGCTTCGTAGCCGAAGAGCATGACCGTAAGGTAGAAATACGCCAGCACGAGCAGCAACATGATTCCGGCGGGCCAGACCCGGCGGTTGCGGACGGTCGCCACCACGCCCAACAGGGCCACGAGCAACACGGCCCCAACGTGGCCCATCTGCCAGAGGAACGCCGTCGTCAGAGCCGGTCCGTTTTGGGCAAGTCGCCGAAGCGAGCCGGCCGGATCGCCGACGACCGCCTCTCGACCGGGCCCGGCCCACTTCTGGCCGAGTATCGCGCCGAGTGTGTCGGTGGCGTGCGACAGATGCGCTTTGACCAGCGCTGCCGCGGACGATTTCGCCAGCGATCGCGGGTACTTGCCGACGACCTTCCACATCACGGCCCGTTGCTCCGCTTCGATCCGGGCCACGTCGTGGCCATACTCGTGGGCATTCTGCACTTCGACGACGGGCGTGATCTCATATTCCTCGGCGATCGCGGCCTGGGCCTCTTCCAGCGTCATGCCGTGTTCCACCTGATACGCACCGGCCCCAAAAAAGTAGACGAGGACGTTCGGTTGGTTGTGGGTGAGACTGGAAACGGAGAACAGGACGTGGTTCCGCGCGATCCAGCAACCCACCGGCACCATGGCAACCGCCACAAAGACGGCCGCGGCGCCGACGGCCGCCCGCGTTCGCTTTTGCAGCAACCCGGCGCCGGTGCATCCGATCGCGATGACCACCGGCAGGTAGAAACCGGCCGGGCGCACGAGAATCGCCAGTCCCAATAAGAGACCGCCGATCAGCGCGCGCGGGACCACTCGATAAGGTCCGCCTTGCGGCGCCAGGATCACCGGAAGAAACACGACGGCCGAAGCCAGCAAGAAGAAGACGAATAGCGGCTCGGACATCACTTGGAAGTTGTAGATGACCAGTGTCAGGTCGGTGGCCAGCAGCAAGGCCGACCAGAACGCCGCCTTGAGGCCGAATATCGGCCGCACGAGGAGAAACAGCAGCACGCAACTTCCCACGTGGACGATCGCCTGCGCGAGGTAAACGGTTCCGGCCCGGCCGATCAAATCCAGGCCGCCCGCGAATATCGGATAAACCGGCGTGCGAAAGGCGTCGGGCAGATATGGGGGCTCCTGGCAACGAGAGAAATGGCCGTGCAAGAGGGTGTTCTGGCCGAGCAGCACGTAGTGAAGACTGTCCGGATCCGTGGAAAGCCGATAATCCGCCAGATACGCCGGTCGGTCGACGGCGATCAAGGCGCCGACCGCGACGTTCATTGCCAAGCACGCCGCAACCACGATCCACAGGGGGCGTGATCCCGATGGAAAACCCGGAAGCTTCACGTTGTATTCGCCTCCACCGAATCCGTCTTGTCACTCGCCGCGCTCTGCTGGTGATAGTATCGTGGCTCAAGCTGCAGAGTCGGCCGATTGCTGAACAGCGACGTGCGGAAAAGTTTCCACTTCCACAGACGGTACATCAAAGCCGTCCAGAGGACCCCGAGTCCGTATCTCACGGATCGGCGGAAACTGATCGAACTGGCCTCCGGGAAGTACTTGGTCGGGCAACTGATCTCGCCGATCTGGAATCCGAAGACGACAACCTGAGCCAGCATTTGATTGTCGAACACGAAATCATCGGAGTTGGCCCGCATCGGCAACGTCTCCAACACCTTGGAGGAGAACGCCCGATAGCCCGTGTGATACTCCGAAAGTTTCTGTCCCATGAGAACGTTCTGTACGAACGTCAAGAACCGGTTGGCCACGTACTTGTACAGCGGCATGCCGCCGCTGAGCGCTCCGCGGCCGAGAATCCTCGAACCCAAGACAACGTCGTAGATTCCCGAGGCCACCATGCCCGCCATCGGAGTCAGCAACCGAGGATCGTATTGGTAGTCCGGATGGAGCATGACGACGATGTCGGCACCGAGGCGCAGCGCCTCCTGGTAGCAGGTCTTCTGGTTGGCACCGTATCCGAGGTTCTCGTGATGCACGAAGACCTTCAAGCCCAGCGACTGGGCCAATTCGACCGTTTTGTCCGTACTGGCATCGTCGACCAGAAGGACGTCGTCGACCACGTCCCGAGGGATCTGGCTACACGTCTTTTCCAGCATCTGCTCCGCCTTGTACGCGGGCAGAATGACGATCACCTTTTTCCCGTGAAGCAACGGCCTACCCTCGTGCGTTTCCCATGAGCCCCTGGTGATTCCCGGCGTGGATCATCCGGGAAGGCCCCTCTAGCCAGTATAGTTGGGAAGCACAAGAAAGCAAGGACGGGCCGCCTACGCAAAACACGCCCCGGAGCACGATACTCCGGGGCGTGACGCGATGTGGGAGGGTTTGCCGGCCGGGCAATCAGGTCCCGTCTTCCGATCCACCGGGGCGTCTCTGCGAGCGTCTTTCGGCTGCCCGGTCGCTAAAGTCGTCGGCCATCTCCCAGAGTTCATCGGCCGGCATGCTCCACTTGATGGTCAGCGTCTTGTCGTCGCTGCTGACCTTGACGGCGCCCAGCAACTTCTTGGCCTGTTCGTTTTCCGCGGTGGCCTGGGTGGCCAACGCCCGCAGTCCCCCGATCATTGCGGTGGCCTGCTCGACGGTCTCCGTATCGGCCATTTCCGCGTCGGCCCGGATGAACATCTTGCCGTCGTCTTCGCCCATGGCCACTTGCAGCAGATTGATTTTCCGGAGCATCTGCATACGGCCCGGCACCTCAGCCTCGGACAGCCCACTGACCCGCATCATCAGGGCAGTCCCCGGCGCGACTTTTCCCGACAACGGCGAGTCGGGAAACACACCCGGCTGCTTGCCGGCCAACACGTCCAGCGCGGCGTTCAGATCTTCCGGATTGCTCGCTGCGACGACGATGGTGGACTTGAAGAAGGCGGCGGACATCGTCCGCAGCCCGCCGCGCTGCTGACCGGTCCACGAATGAACCTCGTACGCGCCGTGCTTGCTGACTTTGTAGTCGGGGGCCTCCTTGGCCATGCCCAGCAGTTTCGCCTTGTCGAACTTGGCATTCACGATCAGCACACCGTTGTCGTCTCCCAACTTCGTGCCGTAGGCCGTCACGGCGTGGACGTCCTTGGTGACGTCCATTCCGATCCGATCGCGCAGTTCTTTGAGTTGCCCCTCGGCGGCCTCGTTCGTCTCAAGCATCTTTTCCAACCCCTTCTCAAAGAGGGTGGTCTTCAACGTGGCGTCGATGTCGATATGGGCGACCCACTTCGCCTCAGCGGAAACCTGCTCCAGATCGAGCGGCGAGGCCGGGGCCGTGCTCACCAAGCCAGACAGTGCAGCCAGGGCCAGGACAATTCCAACGGTCAGCAATCTCATGTTTCACCTCACGCGAATAGGGGGAAGATGGGGCCCGATCCGTCCGCGGACCGGCGCCGGCATTTGGTTATACACCCCGACCGGGCGTCCGGTTACACGCCGATCGGGCCCAGTCGTGAGAAATCCTGCCGGAAGAAATCCGCCTGCGAATCTCCTTCGGACCCGCCTCCTTGAATTGCCTGAATCCCCCCTGTCGGGGAGGGGAAAGGCCGGAAAAGGTGACAGTCGCCGAATTTTGGGTCGAACACGTAAGGCAAATGACGTAAGTGCTTGACAGCAAAGGAAAACGGAACTATTAGTAAGTACTGGGGGGCAAGCGTAGGCGAGTTGTTGTGAATGTCACTGCTTCTCTTGAATGTCACTGCATCGTGAGTTCGTATTGCCATGAATTTTGCCAAAATGTACCTGGTGGCCTTGTTCGTCGTCTTTCTGCATTTCGCCGCACAGATCACGACGATGACGGCCTGGCATAACCGGGATTTCTTCTTCTGGGATCGGTACGACGGGGTAGCGATTGTCTCGAACGTGTTCGCGATCGCCCTGCTGTTCACACTGCCGGCGTGGGGGTTCCGGCGACTGGCTCACCGCTTGAAATCGGCGGCGCTGGAGAAAGTGCTGGGGCACGTGTTTCTCCTGGCGCTGATCAGCGGTGTGTTTAGTGCCGTTTCGTGGCTTCAGCACGACTATCCCAGCGGGATGCCCCTGCTCTGGATGGCGGCCGTGGGTGTCGTCGGCTTCTCGCTGGCGTGGCCGCGGTCGCGGCTTGTCCTCTATGCGGCCAACGCGTGTCTGGTCTTCTCGCCGGTGGTCTTCCTGTTGTCGATCCAGATGCTCTTCTGGGAGGATTGCTCGGCCGAACCAAGGACCGAGTTTACTGTCCGCGAGGCCACCGGGCCAAGCGTTCCGGTGTTCGTATTCATCTTCGACGAATGGTCCTACGCGCGGAGCACTCGGTGTGGCGAGTTTCGGCCCTTCTTCCAGAACCTCCGCCGCTTGTCACGGCAGTCGGTCGTGCTGAGCGAGGCCATCTCACCGGCCGACCACACCACCCAATCTCTTCCCCGGTTTCTTTTCCAGACCGATCGGGAGCTCCTTGCCGAGGAGGGCCGTCTCGACTGGATTGACGGCGATACCAAGATGCCTGCGGCCGACGTGCCCAGTCTGCTGCAGATCGGTCGGGAGTGCGGCCACAACACGTACATGCTCGGTTTCGCACTTCGATACGATCGCTTGCTGGGCGACCATCCGGACTACTGCCACACGTATCCCTGGGTACCCCGCGGCGAGACACTTCTCGGCAAAATGGGCTACTCTTGCTGCGGCGCCGTCCGGGCACTTTCCGACCCGTTGGCCAAACGCTTGCGCCGCTACTCCATGGCCGACGTCACGGGCAGATCCATGTACCGCACGAACGAACTCATGCGTGACGAAATGTTCGATATCTTGCGCCGTTCGCCGCAAAACACGTTTGCCGTCTTCCATCTTCCTCCGCCCCACGAACCGTACATTTACAATGAAGATGGGACCTATCACCATCCCTCGGGCGAACAGATCGAAGGCTACGAGCGAAATCTGGCGTACTTGGATCGGTATATCGGACAAATCACCGAAACGCTCCAGGCCGCGGGCAAGTTCGAGGACGCGCTCTTGGTGATCACTTCCGACCATAGCTGGAGGACCGAATCGGAGCCCTACTACCGGGAGGGCGCCGACGCGGAGTGTAGGGTGCCGTTGATTATTAAGCTGCCCGGCCAGCAGTCGGGGCGCATTGTCGAGCGGCCGATCTGCACCAATGAGCTTCAGCCGCTGTTCGAGGCCGTCTTTCACGGCGAACACGATCCCCAGAAGCTCATGGAGTTGCTCCAGCCCCAGGCGGGGATCGTGGGCGATGAACCGACCCGGGATAAGACGGGCGGATAATCTCCCTCGTTACCGTTGTCCTGCCTGTCCGCAACCCCCCTTCCCCACTCTTCTTCAAGCGTAAGAGGGATGTTCGCCGAGCGCGCGTGCCGCGGCTGAATCGCCGAATTGTTGACGCGGGCGGTCAGGATACGGTATCACTGTATGCATACCGTGTGTTACGGAGTCGCGCCGATCCGAGTCCGCAGCCGAACTGGCCGGAATGTCGACCGCTCCCAGCATCGAACATCCCAAGAGGAGTTCCGCCATGCCTTCGACGCCGAATCGACGACAGTTTCTCAAGAAGACGACCGCTGCGGCCACGCTGGGCTGGGCCACGGCAGGTGTATACGCGGCCGGTGCGGAGGTTTCGCCGGGGCCGGGCGATACGGTCAATCTGGCCCTGATCGGCTGCGGCGCGCGGGGGCGGTCGGTGATGAAGAGTTTCCTGGGTCTGCCCGGGTGCCGGGTGGCGGCCGTTTGCGACGTCAACTCGACTCGCTTGGCCGAATGTCGCAAGATCGCCGGGGGCGAGAAGGTTGCCGCGTATGGCGACTTTCGCAAGCTGCTCGAAGACAAGCACATCGACGCGGTGATCGTGGCCACCCAGGCTCATTGGCATGCGCTGTCGGCAATCGCTGCTTGCCAGGCGGGCAAGGACGTGTACCTCGAAAAGCCGCTGGGCAATACGATCGGCGAAGGCCGTTTCGTGATCGAGGCGGCGAAGAAGTACGACCGCATCGTGCAAATCGGCACGCAACAACGGAGCCGGGAGCACTATCGCAAGGCGGTCGAGATCATCCAATCGGGCCGGCTGGGGCAGATCAGCGAAGTGAAGGTATGGGACTACGAGAACTGGTGGCCCAGCTTCGACAACCCGGCCGACTGCGATCCGCCGGCGGAACTCGATTGGGACTTCTACGTCGGCCCCGCGCCGATGCGGGCGTACAACCCGAACATCTATTACAACTACGGCTACGATTGGTTTCGGCTTTCCGGGGCGGGGCATCAGGTGGCCTGGGGCGTGCATCACTTCGACGTGGTCAACTGGGCGATGGGTGTCGGCTATCCGCAGTCGGCCGTGGCGATGGGCGGCCAGTTCGCCTTCCAGGACAACCGTCAGTGGCCCAACACGCTCGACGCCATACTCCAGTACGGTCCCGGCCCGGTGGCCAAGAACGGTTTCCTGCTGCATTACACGATGCGGATCGGCTGTCGGCGCGAGCAGCGCTCGCACGCCAAGTGTTTCTTCGGGACCGATGCGACCATGTTGGTCGACCGCAGCCGCATTTCCATCGT
>JABMRP010000510.1 GCA_013202535.1 Planctomycetota bacterium | reverse complement strand
TGCTCAAGGTTTTCTCGATCGCGCTGGCCTTGCGAGGCTGCGACGCGCTCTGTTTCTGGTTCGGCTGTCGCGCGGCCGGTCTGGAGATCTCGCTGCTGCCGCTGGTCGCGCTGACCAGCGTGGGCGCCACGGCGTCCGTCGTGAGCATTACGCCGTCCGGGCTGGGTACCTTCGAGTTGGTGGTGGGAATCGTCAGCGGCGCTGCCGGCCTGACGCCCGTGCAGGCCGTGTCCGTGTCCGTGATGTGCCGTACCGTTGCCGTCTTGGGGACCGCAATCATCGCGCCGATCAGCCTCTGGCGCCTGTCCCGCTTCACGGCCGTCAAGCCCGCCGAGCGGAGCGTCGCGATTCCAGACTCCCCCCGTCGCGCGGAGCCGCTCGCGCAACCGGTAAGGAACCTGTGAATCGGGTACACGGGAAGACCTTCAGCCGGGCAACTCCTTCTCGTAGATCCGGTACGTCTTGTACCGCCGGCCGCCGACCTTCTCGATCGCGCGATTGATCAGGTCGTTGTCTTCCAGGGTCCAACTGAGTTCGGCGCCCGTGTAGCCCAGCGCGTTCTTGCCGTGGTCGAGCGTACGCAAGATCAACAGCTCGGCGATGCCGCGGCGGCGATATTCGGGCAAGACGTCGAGCACGAGCATCCGGGCGGTCTTGACGCGACGCATGCGCCGCAGCAGGCGGAGCAGTCCGACGGGTATCCCGAACCGCGTCAACCGGCCCTGAAGCGGGTGAATCGCCTCGTTGAAGTCGGGGACCGTGACGGCGAACCCCACCGGCTCGCCCTCCCGTTCGGCCAGCAGCAGCATCTCGACAGGAGCGAATCGCACGAGCTGCCGGGCCAGATAGGTGAATTCCTCGCGGGTCAGACGCACGGCGCCCCAGTTGTCGATCTGAGACCGGTTGTAGACGGTTCGGCATCGCTCGACCTCCGCGTCGAAATCCGCCCGGCGCACTCCGCGCACCGTGACGCCGCCGCGCCGCACGATCCGCTCGGCCCGGGCGCGCCATTGGGCAACCATGTCGTGTGGATCGTCGAACCACCAGGCGTAGAGATCCTTGGCCTTGGCCAGTCCCCACGATTCCAGAAGCCGGGCGTAATACGGCGGATGATGGTTCATCATCACTCGGGGCGGCGTGTCGAATCCGTCGATCAACAGGCCCACGGGATAGTTGGTCGAATAGTCGACCGGTCCCATCACCGCCGTTCGTCCCCGGGCGCGTAGCCAGCGGGCGGCCGCGTCGAGCAGGCCGGCGGCCACGGTCTCGTCGTCGATGCACTCGAACATCCCGAAGCAACCCGTATTGGCTTGCCACTGCCGGTTGTAGCGAGGGTCGTCGCTGACCAGGACCCGACCGACGGGCACTCCGTCGCGCCATGCCAGCAACGGCACCGCTGCTCCGTGCAAGTAGAAGGGATGTTTCCTGGCGTTGAGAAACTCCTTGACCTCGATCAACAGAGGTGGCACCCAGCAGGGGTCGTCGGCATAAATCTTGCCGGGGAATCGGGCGAAATGGTCCAGCGCACGGCGGCTTGACGCCTCGCGGATTTCCAGCCCCGGGGCAATCACCGGCCCGTTTCCCGTCGGCGCGGGTGGAGACTCAGAGGAGTGACTCGGTCCACTATTTTGCATGCTGTCTCACTGCGGTCGATAAAGCGGGGGCTTTTCTCACCGGGGCACGCTTCTGGAATCAGACGACGCGATGCGGCTGCCATAATTATAGCCCCCTCCCGGGAATCGGGCCACCCGAAATCGAGCCCCCCGAGAAGCTCTCGCCGAGGCCTTGCTCGTGGCGCGACCACACGCCATAATGCGTCCGACGCACGGAAGAGAAATGCCCGAGGCGCGTCTCGGCTTTACCGGAACTGGAGGACACGTGGGATGCCTAACGAACGTGCCTTTGAAATGGCCACGGCCAATATCCGCTTCGGACCCGGTGTGACCCGCGAAATCGGCATGGATCTGGCCGATATGAATGCCCGGCGGGTGATGGTCCTGGCCGACCGCAACATGGCCCGGTTGCCGCCGGTGGCCACCGTGTTGGAGTCACTGGCCACCGAGAAGATCGAGTTTGCGCTGTTCGACCGGGTCCGCGTCGAGCCGACCGACGGGTCGTTTGCCGAGGCGATCACTTTTGCCCAGGCCGATTCGTTCGACGCCTTTGTGGCCGTGGGCGGTGGCTCGACTATCGACACGGCCAAGGTGGCCAACCTCTATTCCACCTATCCGGCCGAACTGCTTGAGTATGTCAACCCGCCCATCGGACAGGGCAAACCGGTGCCCGGTCCGCTACGGCCGTTGATCGCCGTACCGACCACCGCCGGCACGGGCAGCGAAACCACGGGCGTGGCCATTTTTGATCTGGTCGCAATGCACGCCAAGACGGGGATCGCCCATCGGCGGCTCAAACCGACGCTCGGGCTGATCGATCCGCACAACACGCGCACGCTACCGCCGATGGCCGCGGCCTCGACCGGATTGGACGTCTTGACCCACGCGCTGGAATCGTACACCGCGCTGCCCTACACGCAACGTCCCGCGGCCGAACGCCCCTTGTTGCGGCCGGCCTATCAGGGGTGCAACCCGATCAGCGACGTCTGGTCGGCCGAGGCGCTGCGGCTGATGACCCGGTATTTACCCCGTGCGGTGAAGGATCCCGAGGACGATGAAGCCCGGGCTAACATGCTGCTGGCGGCCTCGTACGCGGGCATCGGGTTCGGCAACGCCGGCGTACACTTGCCGCACGGCATGTCGTATCCCGTCTCCGGCATGGTCCGCGATTACCGTCCGCCGGGCTACACGGTCGACGGGCCGCTGATCCCCCACGGCATGTCGGTCGTGCTCAACGCCCCGGCCGTGTTTCGTTTCACCGCCGAAGCCTGCCCGCAGCGCCATCTCGAAGGAGCCGCGCTGCTGGGTGCCGACACCACCGGTGCCGCCGCAGCCGACGCCGGCAAGATCCTGTCCGAGGCGATCGTCGCGCTGATGCGCCGTCTCAACATCCCCAACGGCCTCTCCGCCGTCGGCTACACCACGGACGACATCCCCGCCCTCGTCCAAGGCACACTCCCCCAACACCGCGTCACCAAGCTTTCCCCGCGCCCGGCCGGCGAAGCGGAGTTGACGCAGTTGTTCGAGGATTCGATGGTAGTGTGGTGAGGGACGCGCCAGGCGCAGGTCTCCCCTCGCCCCGCTGCCTGGCTGGTTCCAACCCGATCAATGGCAGCACCGGTCGATGTGACGGACGCGCGGGCAGTCGGTTCGTTTCCGAGGTAGCTGCGCGCCGGATGAGATGGTGAAGCCATCGCAGCCGCGGCAGCGAATAGAGGCGTCAGACTTGCAGAAGGGTGAGCGATGGCAACCCGCTCCCGGTGAGTTGCGCGACGTAATGTAGGATGTACAGTCACTCTTCCCGCGTGAGTAGACCGTCTCGCCCAGGCCGGATTACCTTCGCGTTCCTTCTCACGAGGGGTGTCGCTGTGGTAAACTATGGAGTCCCCCAAGAGCACGCGGAAGCAGGCCGCCCGATCGTCCGGGCCAGAAGGTCCATGACAGTTTTCATCAGTTACAGCCACGACTCAAGCGAGCATTCCGAGAGAGTGCTCGCACTCTCCAACCGCCTCCGTGAGGAGGGGGTCGACTGCCAAATCGACCAGTACGAGACGAGCCCGCCAGAAGGGTGGCCCCGCTGGATGAATGGGCAGTTCCGCGGTGCGAGCTACGTTCTCGTCGTTTGCACGGAAACCTATTACCGTCGAGCAGCGGGCACCGAATCCCCCGGAGTCGGTCGAGGCGCGCGGTGGGAGTCATCGCAGGTATTCCAAGAACTCTACGACGCCGATTCAATGAACACGAAGTTCATACCGGTAATCTTTTCAGCAGACGACCAGCGGTTTATTCCAGAACCACTGCGCGGTTTCACCCACTACGATCTCTCGACCGACCGGGGTTACGAAGATCTTTACCGGCATCTTACGGAACAGCCCAACATTGTCACACCAGCGCTCGGGCAAGTCAGGGTTCTATCGCCTCGTAGGCCGGCAGATCCATCCGAACCGGCAAAAGGATTCTGGAATGTACCGCTTCGCCGCAATGAATTCTTCTCGGGCCGCCACGACCTCCTTATAACTCTTCATGGCCGCTTGAAGCCGGCGGGCGATCGCCACTCGCCCTTCGTCATTGGCTTGACCGGGCTGGGCGGCGTCGGCAAAACCCAGGTGAGTGCGGAGCTCGCGTATCGATTTCGGAACGACTACTCGGCGGTGATTTGGGTTCGCGCAGATTCGGAAGCAAGCATATATCAATCGGTGCTTGATGCAAAGGTCGGACTCGGGCTTCATGATGCAGCCACAGACGACCCCAAAACAGTAGTAGCCGCCTTCCTGCGATGGTTGAAGGACAATTCCGGATGGCTGCTGATATTCGATAGCGCCGATCATCTCGATCTCCTACCGCCCTACCTTCCCGTAACGGGTGCGGGGGCCGTCTTGGTCACTTCGCGCGCCCGTAATCTCGACCCTGTTGGAACTCGTTGTGTCATCGATCTTACGGAGCTTCTTCCAGATGAGTCTGTGAGCTTCTTGTTGAATCGTACTCGACGGAGCGACGCTTCCGACGACGAGCTTGCCGCAGCAAATGAAATCTGTAGCGAACTCGGTCATTTGCCGCTTGCATTGGAGCAAGCGGGTGCATACATCGCTGCCAAGGCCAGTCTCTTTCAAGCATACCTGTCCAGTTATCGTACTCGAAGGCTCGAGCTGCTCGAGCAGATGAAGCCGTCGATGGGCAGTTACCCCGCATCGGTCACGACCACGTGGGCAATCAATTTCGACGAGATCACGCGTGAGTCATCTGCCTCGGCGGACCTGCTGCGTGCAACCGCGTTTCTTTCGCCAGCCGCCATTCCTTTGGAGTTCGTCGTCGGGGGTGCCGAGGAACTCAGCAACGCGATCTCCACGACGTTGGCAGGTTTTCTCGATAACCCAGTTGCCCTAGACGAGCTGGTCGAGCCAGTTGCCCGGTATTCGCTAGTCCGACGTGACATTGACGACCAAACCTTGAGTACGCATCGCTTGGTGCAGGAGGTTCTGCGCGATGGCATGACTCCTGGCGAACGCCGTTCATGGATGGAACGCATCGTTCGAGCGGTCGACAAGTGTTTCCTCGTGCCAACGGAATTCGAGCATTGGCAGTCTTGCGAGCGTCTCGTGCCGCACGCTCTTGTGGCAGTCCAGCACTGCGAAGACGAGCAGCTACAGACAAGAAGCCCCGGCCACCTACTCAACCGATTGGGCTGCTACTTGTTAGACCATGCGCGCTATTCAGAAGGACATGCACTTCTTGAGCGGGCTCTCGAAGTGCGGAGAAAGTCACTGGGCGCAACCCATCCGTATGTTGCGGAGACCCTGAGCAACCTCGGATTGGTGGCAGAACGCCAAGGTGCTCATTCTCGTGCCGAAGGACTCCACCGCGAGGCGCTGTCGATAGTTCAGGGCAGCGGCAATGAGCAGGAGGCGGCCGCGGAGAATAACTTGGCGTCCGCGCTTCTAGAACTTGGAAAGTTCACGGAGGCTGAGCAAGCATTCAGAAGAAGCATCGAGCTGAAATCCGTCGCACGCGAGCGGGGAGACCCCCGGATTGCGGTAACCATGGTAAACCTGGCCTCGCTGCGTGCGACACTTGGGGACTTAGCGGAAGCCAGCGAGCTTCTACGAGGAGTCATCGAGTTGGAAGACCAGTTATTACCCTCGAACCATCCTGTGCGGGCGACGGCCATGGAGAACCTCGCCACCGTTAAGCGGACACTTGGAGAAACCAGGGAAGCAGAACGGCTTCGGATTGAATGCTTGAAGATCAAGGTTGCTGCCTACGGCCCGTACCATCCAGAAGTTGGAGGGACACTCTCCAACCTTGCAGTTCTGTTTGCCGATGAGGAGCGGTTCGACGAGGCCGAGGATGCGTGCAAACACGCGATCGCCATATTCGAAGACGCCCTCGGCCCGCGTCATCCTCTTCTGGCGGGTGCAATCAACAACCTTGGCGCGATCTATCTGCAGCAATCGCATTATTCCGACGCCGAGGAACAGCTGTGCAGGAGTATCGACATCTGGGAGGCGGCAGAAGACCCGGGGAGTTGGCGTCTGGCCGCCACACTTGGGAATTGCGCAACGTTATATGAAGAGACGGACCGACACACGGAAGCAGAGACGTTCGCCATGCGGGCGCTCTTGGTGGCCGAAAGGTGCTTTGGCCCATGCCACCCCAACGTGGTGCGGGAAATGCTCCGTGTCGGACGACTACTGATGTGCACCGGTAAACTGTCGCAAGCTCGCGAATACGCGCACCGGGCGATGAGCGCCTGCGAGCCGTCCGAGCGTGCGAACCTTGACGACTTCCTGGAGTCCACGAGGCTGCTGGCAACGATCGAAGAGGAGTCCGGCCACGTCGGCGAAGCGACGGCTCTCTATAGACAGTACATTGATCTCGCGGATGCGCAGCTCGCCCCGGGCCGTGAGTTAGCAATGGCGCTTTACAACTTTGGGGCGCACATGGCAGAACACGGCCACCGAGATGAAGGAGTGGCCAGCCTTCTTCGGGCGGCTGACGTCGCAGCTTCCTCGCTGGTAGCGGAGTCCTTTGAGGAGGGACTTGCCCTTTACGGCGCAGCAAACGTGTTTGGTAAGGCGGGCGAGCCGACGAAAGCCGAAGCCTATGGTCGTCGAGCGTTGGCGATTCTCCGCAAGCACGAGGCTAGGCATCCGCATGACGGCGTATGTTGCGTGTCGCTGCTGGCGACAGTGTGTCACTCGCAGGAAAAGCTTGTCGAAGCGGAATCGTTCTACCGCGAGACGATCGAGGCTTGGGAGTCGCTCGGCAAACCAAAGTTAAAGGATATTGTGGTCACTCTACACGGCTATGGCCTCCTAGAAAGTGAGGGGGGACGGTTGGTGCACGCCAGAGAGCTGCTGGATATGGCGACGGAGATGGCCGACAAGGTGCTGGGCCCTGCGGATCTCGAAAGGGCAGCCCTATACAACAGCCAAGCGGTCTATTACGAGGCGGCGGGCGAAGGCGAGAAGGCGATGCAGATGTGCCAGAAGGCGCTGGGCGTCTGGGAAGCCGCAGGTTGGCCGAACCATCCGCACGTGCTCATTGCTTTTCGGAACTACGTGGACTTCCTTAACGCACACAAACGATTCATCGAGTTGGAATCGGTGCTTCCTCGGGCTATAGAAGAATGCCAGAAGATAGTAGGGAGGAATAGTCGCGATGAAGCAATTCTACGGAATGAGCTTGGAGTTGCAGTCGGAGAGCAAGGAAGACCGGACGAAGCCATAGGCTTTTTCAAGAGTGCCCTAGCAATTTGGGAGGTAATCGACTGGCCCGAGGACGATGGTGTCAACGTTGTGCATACCAACCTCTACAGCTGCGCTCTGATGCACAGTGACTTTTCGACCGCGGTATCAACCGCAGAGTCCGCTCTCGCGTATGCGCGGAGACACTATGGTGCCCGCCACCCTGCCCTCGTTGGAAGGCTCAACAATCTCGGTGTTGCGTACCGGGAAGGGCGGAAGTTCGATCTAGCTAAGGACTACTTTGAGCAAGCCCTGCGAATGGTCAACTGCACGATGGGCTCTGATCACGTTGAGTTACCCACAGTGCTCTCGAACTACGCAAGACTACGAAGGGCCCAGGGCAGAGAACAAGCGGCCAAGAAGCTGGAAGACAAAGCTAATCGGGCAGCACGCCGTCTACGGCGGAAGCGGAAACGGCGCCGATGATCTGGTTGGCGAGAGAGGCACGGCTAGAGATGCACGTCCACAAGCGAGGTACGTTGCGCGCGTCGGTCACATCGTCGGAGGCGTGAAAGCGATTGTTCGCTGCTCGCGTCGGTCGCCCCACTTCAGTCGCCAAACGAGGAACGCCAGGCCGCGTCGGTGTTCACAACTGTCGCAGGAAACGGCAATTCGCAAAGTGCATTCGGTGGCGCACACCGAACGAATTCTGCCAGGCTTTTGCAGGCATTGGTCCGACACACCGACGCACTTCCGCGAAAACCGCGCTGGCCCTTCGTGCGCTTGTCCAAGGTGTGCCGTGAAGCCTTCGAAACGGCCTTACATCTGGCCCAAACTTTAATCTCCAAGCCCCTCCCAAACAGATAGGGACAAGGGACCTCGCGTGAAGTTAAGTCGCAACAACCAAACTACGTCGCCTGCTCGATATGCTTGGCGTATTGCGTGTCGACCTCGGCGATGTGGTCGACGAGCCAGTTTTGGACCATCTCGGCCGTTTCCTCCGCCAGATCCTCGCTGGCTCCCAGGGTGTTGAACTCTTCGACCAATTCGGCGAACTTCTCCAGAAACTTGACGTGGAGTTGGGCATGCTCGTCGACGCCCGGGTACGCGTGCCGGCGCATGAGTTCCTCTTCACCGCGAAAATGATTCCTGACGTAGTCCCCAAGAAATTCCAGCGTCTCCGGGATGACCCTCTCCCCCTCACACATCAGGCATTCGTCGTAGAGACGACGAACGAGGTCGAAGAATCCCTTGTGTTGTTCATCGATCTTGGTGATCCCCAGCGCGTAATCGTCGGACCAATCGAGTAACATCTGTTATCCCTCCCATGAACTCAGGTATCTTCGGGAAAAGGCCGAGAAGAAAACCGGACACGACAGCCAGGGAAGGATATACAGCCGCCCGGCGAAGTCAACCGCGCTGGTCGCCGATCTCCTCTCTCCCTCTGAGAGAGGGGCCGAGCGATGGGCAAGGCCTGCAGCGCGACAGTTTGGATGATACAATAGGCCCATGCCACGGCAGGTTGCCGCCGACACTCGAACTTACGCGAATCACGAACACCCCAGGAAAAGCCATGAGAACCACGACCCATCCCATCGCACCCACTCTCGGACACACGATCGGAAGACTTGCTCCGGCTCGGCCGGCGGTTGCCGTATTGCTGTTTCTGCTCGGCGCGTCGCTCGCCCCGGCCGACGTGACCCTGCCGAAAATCTTCGGTCCACGGATGATCTTGCAGTGCGACAAGCCGGTGCGCGTTTGGGGTTGGGCCGCGGCGGGCGAGGAAGTGACCGTTCGCTTCGCCGATCAGAGCAAGACGACCACGGCCGACCCCCAAGGCGACTGGTCGGTCACGCTCGAACCGATCGCGGCGAGTTTCGAGGGCCGTGAG
Organism: Planctomycetota bacterium; assembly: GCA_013202535.1. GTDB lineage: Bacteria > Planctomycetota > Planctomycetia > Pirellulales > Thermoguttaceae > JABMRP01. The sequence continues at coordinate 5,926 of JABMRP010000510.1, read as the reverse complement.
TTGGTCACCGAAGGCAGTAGCAACAAGATCACGCTGGCCGATGTGCTGGTCGGCGAGGTGTGGCTCTGCGGCGGTCAGAGCAACATGGAGCTGCAACTTCGCTCCAGTCGCGATGCCGACCTGGAGATGGCCAGCGCCGATTACCCGGCCATTCGGTTCATCCGCCTGCCCCACATTGCACGCCTGGAGCCCCAGAAGGACTTTCCCGTCGAGAACCCCGACAATCCGCAGGGCAACTGGCGGGTTTGCACGCCGGAGCAAGTCGACAACTGCACGGCCGTCGGCTACCACTTCGCGCGCCGGCTGCATCGCCGGCTGAAGGTTCCCGTCGGCCTGATCGACACGTCCTGGGGTGGCACGATGGCCCAGCATTGGGTCTCCAAGGAAACGCTTCGGCCGATTCCCGAGATGAAACCCTACATCGACAAATTCGAGACGGCCCTGAACACGTGGATCGACGGCGGTCGCGAGGAAGGCGCGAAGCGGCGTTACGAGGCCGACGTCAAAGCATGGGAGAAGAAACGAGCCGAGGCGCAAGCCGCCGGCGAGCGCGAGCCGGGCAAACCGAATGCCGGCGCCTACGAGAATCCGGCCGACAAACATCAGCCGGGCGGGATGTTCAACGGCATGATCGAGCCACTGAAGCACTTTGCCCTGCGCGGCGCGTTGTTTTACCAGGGCGAGAATAACTCGTTCGGCGAATCCTGGAAGCCGTTTTACCGGACGTTTCCCGCCGTGATCGCCGATTGGCGGCGGGCGTTTGCCGACGCCGAACTGCCCTTCGGGATCATCCAGATCGCCGGTTGGAGCAATCGTCGCAGTATGCCGTACGACATGAATCACCACACGAATATCGTCCGCGAGATCCAGTTTCTCACCTGGCGTCGCACTCCCGGCACGGGCCTGATCGTCACGTTCGACACGAACTCCAACGGCAGTATCCACCCGAGCCGCAAGATGCCGGTCGGCCAGCGTGCCGCGCGTTGGGCTCTGGCCGAGGTCTACGAGGCGAAGGCATGGCAGTCGAATCGACCGATCGAATGGCGCGGCCCGGTGTACCAATCGGTGGAGATCGCCGGCGGCAAGATGGTCGTCACGTTCGAGGAAGAGACCAGCCGCGGTCTGCGATTGGACCAGGACGACGAGTGCGGCTTCTACATTGCCGACACCGACCGCGAATTTCATCACGCCCGGGCGCGAGTCGTTGCGGACAATCGACTGGAGGTCTGGAGCGAGGACGTCGCCGAGCCGGTGGCCGTGCGTTACGGCTGGTCGAATTTACCAGCCGGCGGGCTGATGAACGGCCGCGAGCTGCCCGCCTACCCCTTCCGCACCGACACCCGGCCCATGGTGCCGCACCAATCGACGGGGGCTTATGAGGTGGAATGAATTCTTGGACCACTGACTCATCAGCGCCAATGGCCGAGCAAGCAGTGGTAGCATGGGCCCCTGGCCCGTGCCATGGCGAGTGATGCGTTTGGCTCGGGCCGGGGGTGTCTCCCCGGGCCGAGCACACGGGCCGGGGGCCCATGCTACCGCGCGGCTTCCGCGGTTTCGCGCACGCTCATCTCGTAATCCAGCGTGTACGTATGCGCCGGTTCCTTCTTGTGTTGATCGAGCACGGGTGAGTAGGCCTCGACGTGGATCTTGTCTTCACCCGGAACGAAACGGAGCGTTTGCAGCCAGCCGTCGCCGCCGTGAGGGAATCCTTGGTAGTCGCAGAGGATTTCGTGGACCGTGGCGCCGGCGTCGTTGGTGCTGGTGTGATGGGCCGTTCCCAGCACGTGGCCGCAGACGACCATGTGGATGTTCGCGTGCTTTCGGATCAACTGCTCCCAGATGCGATCGCCCGTGCCGTTACGCCCCTTGGGAGACATGTAGCAGTGCGTGGCCACGATCACCCGATCGTCGGCGTGCGCGGCGACGACGTCGGCCGCCCATTGGAGCGTCTCCTTGGACGGATCGAACGCGAGGCTTAGCACGAGAAACTTCATCCCGCCGGCGGTGAAGCGGCAGTAGTTGTTGTCGTTCTTGCCGTCCTTGTTTCCGGCGTACCAGGGCGCGTCCTTGAAGCGGTCCGGCGAGAAGTACTTATTGTACAGCTCCGTCTTGCCCGGTTTACCGTCGTGGTTGCCGGGCAGAACACTGTACGGGATCCGGCCGTCGAGCAACCGATGTGCCCGATCGGCAACCTGCCATTCGTTGTCCTTCTCGGGCGTCTGCACGATATCGCCCAGGTGAATCGCAAACTTCATGTTGCGCTGCTCGGCCACGTCGCCGATCCACTTCATCTGGGCGATGTACGTGTCGGGAAACTTCTCGCTGTAGTTTTGCGTGTCGGGTATCAACACGACGGTGAAGTCGGCCGGTTCGGCCGCCATCGCCGGAAGAACCGCAACGGCGGAGAACAAGAGAGTCAAGATCAACAACAGGCGACGACGCGGCAAGCGGGGCATGGCATTCTCCCTGGAAAACAAAGGTGGAAACTCGTGTCTCTATTGTAGCACATCGCCGGGCGTCATTCAGGAAACCACGCGATCAACCGGCGGGCGACGGTCAATGCCCGGTTCCCCAGCCAGAGCTTCCCGCCACGGCCCGATGGTTGACACCCGGCGGAAGCCCAGCGAAACTGGTTGCGTGAGGTATCCCGTGTTTTGGCTGGAAATCGTGGAGGCAATGGTCGAGATGCGTAGCCCGAATATCCGCTGCACGACCCTTCTCGTGATCCTCGGTTCGCTGGCTTTGGGGACATCGGCCCGTGCGGTCGAGAAATCGGCCGCGCGTCCGAATATCCTCTTCATCTTCACCGACGATCAATCGCATCGGAGCGTGGGCTGTTATCCGCAGGCGCACCCCTGGGTCAAGACGCCGCACATCGACCGTCTGGCCGCCGAGGGCGTTCGCTTCGAGTATGCGTACGTGGGAACGTGGTGCATGCCGAGCCGCGCGCAGATGCTCACCGGCCTTCATCCACACGCCATCGCCAGCATGGAAATGAGCGGCCCGTACCCCGGCAGCTCGTACGATCCGGCCCGGTGCCGTTTTTGGCCGGCCGAATTTCGCCGCGCCGGCTACTGCACGGGAATGATCGGCAAATGGCACACGGGCGGCGATACGGGCTTCGGGCGCGACTGGGATTACCAGGCCGTTTGGAACCATGCGATCAAGGCCCCGGGGTGCAACGAGTATTACAACAATCAGCCGGTCAGCATCAACGGCGCGCCGGCGGAGATTGTTCCCGGCTACTCGACCGACAACTACACCGGGTGGGCCGTCGATTTCATCCGCGGCACCAATCGCGACCCCGGCAAACCCTGGTATCTCTGGCTTTGCTACGGCGCGGTCCACGGACCGTACACGCCGGCCAAGCGACATGCGGGCGACTATTCCGACACGCCGCCGGTGCCCGTTCCCGAGGACATCTACCCGCCACGGCCGACCAAGCCGCGATACATGCAACAGTACGGCGTCTGGAAGCGGAGCGCCAACGGCCGGCCCGTGCGAGGGAAGTCGACGCTCGATGATGCCGTACGAAAGTACAACCGGGCCGTCCGCGCGTTGGACGAAGGCGTGGGCAAACTCATCGCCGCACTGGAGGAAACCGGCCAGCGCGACAACACGCTGGTCGTCTACACCTCGGACCAGGGGTTCGCCTGGGGTCAACACGGCTATGCTTGGAAGTACGGGCCGTACGACGCCAACTTGCGGGTCCCGCTGATCGTCAGCATGCCCGGCTCCGTGCCCCAGGGTCAGGTTTGCCCGCATCCGGTCGGCGGGCTGGATCTGATTCCGACGTTCTTCGCCACGGCGGGCGTGCGGGTTCCCTGGGACATGCACGGGCACGACTTGAGTGCCCTGCTGGAGAACCCGAGCGCCGAGTGGCCCCATCCGGTGTTGCTGGAACAGACGCGGTGGTTCTACGGTGCCGACACGCGGCGCGTGCCTCCGCCGCAAGAGGCCCGATGGAGCGGCGTGCCCTGGTGGGTTTCCCTGCGGCAAGGCCGCTACAAGTACATCCGCACCCTGGAAGCCGACGAGATCGAGGAGCTGTACGATCTATCGGTCGATCCCCAGGAGTTGCACAATCTGGCAACCGAGCCGGAGTTCCAAGAGCGTCTGGCCGACTACCGTCGACAATGCCTGGCGGAACTGGCCCGGACCGAGGCCGAGATGGTGGAGAATCTTCCCGCGGTGCGAAGCGGCGCGGGTCGGGAGTAAGAGACGAACCGGTGCGATATCCACCAAGAACGCAAAGTGGACGGATCCAACGATCCGTCCACTTGGGTTGTCTTCCAATAACGCCGCAAGATCAACGCTTGGAGAATTGGGTACCGCGACGAGCGCCTCGGAGACCGTACTTCTTGCGTTCTTTCATTCGGCTGTCGCGAGTCAGCAAGTCGCCCTCGCGGAGCGATTCCTCAAGTTCGCCGTCGAACACTTTCAGCGCCCGGGCAATCCCCAGTTTGCAGGCGTCGGCCTGACCGGTAATGCCTCCGCCGTGAACGCGGATCCATACGTCCACCGTGTCCCGCCGCCCGGTGCGCTCCAAGGGAGCCACTACCGAATTGCGCTGCTGGAGGTTCGGGAAGTAATCTTCCAGCGATCGCTTGTTGATCGTGATGTCGCCCTTACCGGGACGAATCCGGATTCGGGCCACCGAACTCTTGCGGCGCCCGGTACCCAGGGCGTCGTTGGGAGAGCCCTTGGTCGGCGTGACGGTTGCTTCTGCCATGGATATCCTTCTTCACCTTGGAACGCGTAAAGAAACCACTTCCGTAATGGGGTCCGGTTCGCGTGAAGTTACTTCACTCCCAGCTCTTTGGGCTCGGGCAGTTGTGCCTGATGCGGGTGATCGGGACCGACGTAGAGCTTCAACTTGTCCAGCATCTGGCGAGCCAGTTTGTTCTTCGGCAGCATGCGCCGCACGGCATCGCGAACGATTCGCTTCGGGTCGCGCTCCATGCGCTTCCGCGCCGTTTCGTGCTTCAGGCCCGGGTATCCCGTATACCAGGTGTACTCCTTCTGGTCCCACTTCTTGCCCGTCATCACGATCTGATCGATGTTCACCAGGATCACGAAATCCCCCGTATCGACGTGGGGCGTGTACGTGGGCTGGTGCTTGCCCATCAGAATGACGGCAATATCGCTCGCCAAGCGGCCAAGGACCTTCTCCTTGGCGTCAACCAGCCACCATTTCGGTTCAATGTCGGCCGGCTTGGCCATGTAGGTCTTCGTGGCGACCATCGTGTGTACTCCAAACATCCGCACCGCCCAAGGGTAACCGTCCCCGGGCCGATGACAATTTCCAGTAGCGTTCGTGTTTGTCGAATTCCCCCCCGAAGGCGGATTGCCGGTACACAACGTGACCTGCCGCCGCGCCTGGGGAAACCCAGAGTTTACCTATTATCGGTTTCCCTAGCAAGGGTTCCCCCGTGGAGGTCGAGAATTCTCGTGGCTGAGGCCTCGCGAGACACCCGGCGGCTTTCGTTTTCCATGGTTCTTTCGTTATCCAGGCCATCGCCCAGAAGTTCTCGCTCTCGGGCTCCCCCCGCCAGGAGCACAACACGCGAATCGTCCCGACTTACGAACCATAAAGCATTGATAAATAATACTTTACGATAACCGTTCGGCAAAGGACCACAGGTCAATCCGTTTCATGTCAACACCCAGCAGCAAAAGCCATCTCCCGGCTAACACCCCTCTGTAGTGTGTGACATATAGGCCCTTAAGGGGGCTTCCTCCCGGCCAATACACACCGATAATACCTGGGACCGGGCTCGGGGATTTACTCGCTCGGGTAAAGTGTCATGCATCTCTTTTGGGGTAAGTCGGGCCATGATTGTTGGAGTTGCCAAAGAGGGGTTTCCGGGCGAACGGCGGGTGTCTTTGATTCCGGCCACCGTGTCGGCCTTGGTCAAGGCCGAAC
>JABMRP010000509.1 GCA_013202535.1 Planctomycetota bacterium | reverse complement strand
GCCCAGTTCGTCCAGCGCCTTCTGCTGCTGGAGCCCTTCCCGGATGAGCCAAACCTCGCCCTGCTTCTGCAGGTGTTCGTCGTACCGGTCGTGACGGACGGAGACCGTTTGGATCTGACCGAACCGCAGCCCGTAACGCTTCAGGGAAACGCCCAGCGCTTGCTCGACCGCCGCGTCCAGATCGCCGCGAACCTCCGGGCCGGTCAGGTCGCTGATCGACAGCCGGCCGACCGCCTCCCACATCGCCTGTTGGACCAGCGGCCCGATCGCGTCGCACAATTGGTCGATGGAGAATCCCGGCCGCGAACCCAGTAAGTTCCGCAAGAACAGGGCCACGTCTTCAATCTGCACCGACAGCCGGACCGACGCTTCGACCATCAAATGCTCGGCCGTGGCCAGCCGCGGGCAGGCGATGTCCAGGGGAAGATCTTCCTGTCGCGTGAGGATGACCGTGGCCTGCTTCGTCTTCCAAAACTTGACCCGCTGGGGCAGCGATTCCAGCGTGTAACTGCCCGGTGGCATCTCGCCCTGAAAGACGCCCTCGTCGATGATCAGCGCCCGCGTGCCGGGCTCGACGATCAGTTTCTTCGCGAAGAATCCCGGGGCCTCATCGGCCAGGATCCTGACGGCGAACTGGCCCTCGGGGGCCAACCAGCGGTGGTTGTCCAGCGTTTTCGACATTTTTATAACTCCTTGAGCGAATGGCCTGATGAATTCGATATGGTTTGTTTGCCCCGGGAGGCGGCGTGCGAGGGTTATCGAACCGCGCGACGCGCCCGCAGGTGTTGCTCCAGCGTGTCGAGTGCGATGCGTGTCTCGGCCAGCGCCTGATCCCAGGCGTCGGTGCCCGGCGGAGTTGCCACCAGGTGTCTCGCCTGGGCTTGCATCATCTCGGCGGCGGTGACGGCCCGTTCGACGTTGCGTACCAGTTCTTTGACCTGCCGCCGATCGAGCCGCAGTTTCTTCAGCCTCGGGGTCAGCGTGGGCACGGTGGCCAGGAGATCGGCAATGAGGCTGATTTGCTGGTCCAGTTCGCGAACCCGGGCGGCCGGTCGCACTTCTTTCAACCCCCGGCGGTAAGACCCCAGTGTCGTGCTGACGGTGCCGACCGACTCCTTGAGAAAACCACGCAGCCGGTCGTCGACCTTCTTCCGCCGCAAGATCCACCAGGTCCGCGGGCGTCGCAGCCGGGCTTCCTTCCGGCCGAACCCGGCAACGCCCTCGGACGGTGGTTGCGAGTCGTCGATCGATTCGGGGGTCGTGTCGGCCAATTGCATGCGCAGGGCGAGACCTTGCCAGCGGGACAGGTCGGGCGTGGGCACACCGGCTCGGTGCCGCGCTGCCTCGGCCATGCCGCGAATCCGCGCGGCGACGTCACCCGACCGGACGGTGCCGTCGAGCACTTGCTGACCCAGGTCGTCCAGTTCGGCGGCCGACTGTCCGTCGACCGGCAGTCCGCCGGTTTCCAGTTGCCCGAGCAGGTCCTCCCAGGCATCGTCGGTCTTCACCTGACCCACAGCTTTGGCCAGCGCGGGCTCGAGTTGCTCGGCGGTCACCGGCTCGGCAGGCTGCGGCGGACCACCATCGGCCGCGGCCATCACACGGGTTACGTCGTTGGCCGGCTCTTCGGTCGGTTCGTCTTCCAGGATGATCGCTTGGGCGATTTCCTCTTCGACCTCCTCGGGTTTGACAACCCGCAAGGCGGCGACGCCCGTGCATCGCAGGCCGTTGCTCTGCAGCAGCAGGCTGAGCTTTGCCCGCAAGCGTTCGAGGCCCTCGCCGTCTTGAGCGACCGCCGCTTCGGCCGTCTCGAAGCCCAGCAGATCGACAAGTCCGGCCAGTTCGCTGGTGACCAGGGCGAGCAGTTCGTTGCGGGTGACTTCGGTGCGATTGTGTAAGAGGGACGCAATCGACGGGTCGGTCTCCAGTCGCACGGCGACGTCGGCGGCGAGGAACTCCTCCCCGATTTCGATTCGCACGGGCAAGGCGATATCGTCCGTCGGCACCAGCCAACAGATCTCTCCGGCCGCAACCGACCCCGGCGGCTCGTCGCGGCAGACGTTGGTCAGCGTCTTCCCCTGCAGGACGCAGACGACGAGCCCCTCGGGCAGTGTACCCGGCAGTTTCCCATCGATCCTCGCGGCCAGCGGCCGAACGCCCGCAGTAGGCGCTTTGCCCCTGCGACGGAAGAAGCGAGAGAAAAGTTCGGAGATCATGGTAATGTTCCTG
>JABMRP010000508.1 GCA_013202535.1 Planctomycetota bacterium | reverse complement strand
CGGGCAGGGATAATAGTCGTGGTACGGACCGTGGGTAAGCTGGCGCGCGGGCCCGCCGTCGGCGTCGACCGCCATCAGGTGCCAGTACACCTCACCCCGGTTGCCGCTGGGCCAGTAGGCGAAGTAGATCGTCCGGGCCTGGAAATCGGCCACCGGATCGCGGGGAATGCCGTCTCCGGCGTCGAACAGCACAGTGACTCGGCCCTCGGCAGGCTCCAAGCACCCATCGCGGCGCGGAATCTCCAGCACACACACGCCGCCGCCGGCGCGGAACTGCGAATCCATGATGTCGCTGTAATTGTGCGATGGCTTATACGGATGCCGCTTCACGAACAGGATCTTCTCCAACGGCGCCAAATCGGGATCGCGGAAAAGCAGCAGCCGCTTGGCCAAGCGGGCATCGAGAAGCAACGCCTGACGCATCAAATCCGGCGATCCCGGTGGTTCGGTCGCCGGGGGTTTTTCTTCGGCCAGCGATTGCAGACGCCGCTTGAGTTCCGTCAGTTCGGCACGCTCGCCGGAAACGTCCAGCCCTCGGGCGGCGAATCGGGCGATCATCTCCTTCATCTGCAGGAGCACGCGCTCGACCGGCTCGGCACGATCCGCGTTCCAGAACGACTCCGCCTCACACGCAAAGGCGTAACGGAGCAGCGTGTCCGAATCGAGCGGACCACTGGACGGCAAAGCGACCAACTCCGGCAGCGCGGCGGGGCGCGGCGGAGCCGGCGGCGGCGGGGCGGCAACCTGTGCGGCCTGATCGGATTTCACCTCGGCCACCTTCCGCCACTCCTTGCCATCTGTAGAAACGCGGATGTCGAAATGCACGGCCAGGCGATCGCGAAACTGGCCTTCCCGATCGCGAGAGAAAATCACCTTGGCGATCTTGGCGGGCTGCGGCAGTTCGATCTGGGCCCACTCCCCGCTGCTTCGCTCAGCGATCCAACTGTGGCTGTTGCCGTAAAGGCCGTCGTTGAGATGGGCGATCTGATGAATCGGATAGCCCGGCAGGCATGACGAGGCGGTCGCCTTGCCGCCCGCGGCAGCCGAGGCAAGATTGTCTTTGCCTTCGGGGCCGTAGATCTCCAACTCGTCGATACAGGCCTGAGTGGCCAACGACGCGTGGATCGTGAAGCGAACGAACCGGGCCTCGGCCGGCTCGAATTCGACCTCATTCGGCCTCTCGGGAGATATCTCCGTAGCGGCCCCAAGAGCGGCGGTCGCCAGCACAAGACCAAGGGCAGCGGCCACTGCGGCCGCCTGGAACCGTCTACCGTGACAACCCATGTCTCTTCCTCCATCGCCAAAGGGGAGCAGGCTCGACTCGTCAGCCGGTATTGTACACCAAACGCCAAAGCCGTGAAGGCCAAGCCGATTGGCGATCGCTGGGCGGCCCGTCGAATGAGGCGACACTACGGGGAAATGTGTGCCACTGCTTGCTTGCAAGCAGTGCGTATTGATGAGGCTTTAGCTCCACTTCGGGGCACTGCTTGCATGCAAGCAGTGGCACACGACTTTTTCGACGGGCTGCCAGGGATCGTGCGGGGACTACTTCCGTGCGGCAGCCATCCGTTCAAACCGGGCAACAGGTCCTCCGGCGCTATCCGCGGCGGGCTTTTCGGCGTCGGATTCGCGCGCCCAAGCCGGTTATGGCGATCCCCGTCATGGCGATCCCGGCCAGGGCGAGCGTCGATGGCTCGGGAACCACGGCCGTGAATTGCCAGACTGCGGACGAGAGCGCCTGGGGAGAAACACCGGCCGGGTTGCCGACCACGCGGAACACGCTCTCGCGACTCAGGTCGAGGCCTTCGCCGATCTGGAAGAAACCGGACCATTCTTGGCCGGAAGGCACGGCCGTCACTTGATCGTTCAGCAGTGTCTGGCTGACGTCCTGCGCCAGCGCGATCTCGGGCAACGGCCCGGCCCCGTCGGGATCGAAGAAGTAATCGACGTCCTGCGAGTGATTGAAACTCACGCCCCAGGAGCTCTCCACCGTCACGTTGGTTCCCTCTAATAGAGGCATCCAAACGTGCTCGCCGGGGCTTGTCCAATGGTATCGGCCGTCGCCTGGGGACGGCTCGGCGGGAATGGCACCGCCCAGATTCGGCAACGTCCAGGCATGGGGGGTCTCATCTTGGATAACGCTGCCGGTAAGGGTCTGCACCTGTGCATGCACGCCGTAGAGCTCGATCTCGTCGACGGCCGTCGCGGCGGCCAGCCCGGCAATCCGGATGCCGGTCACGTTGGTGATGGGATCGAAATCGTAGCGGTGCCGCAGCGCGAAGCCCGGATCGTTCGTATAGCTGATCGTCTGGAAGAAGGTCCAGGCCGAATCGGGTGTGTTCTGGTCGGGGTTGGGCACGGTGGTGTACTGCACCGTGTACGGTCCCACGGCGCGATCCACTTGAGGGCCGATATTGGCGCGGCCCCAGGCGATGCTGGCGATCGTCTGCGGCCCGTTGAAAGTGACGCCGGCAAACGTGCCGTTAGAGTTCCCGATCCAACTGTTGCTGTTACCGTAGGTTTCGTCGTTGAGATGCGGAATCTGGTGCGCGGCGTAGCCGCCGCCGGCGATCAAGTCCTTGGCAAAGGCCACGGCGCCGGCCGACTGCCCGGCCAGATTGTTCGGCGCGAAGGTGCCGCCGATCTCCGCCAGCGTCAGGGTTGGCGACGCCACGAACGTCGGGTACAGCTCGATCTCGTCGATGGCCGTCGGGGCGGCCAGCCCGGCGATCCGCACGCCGGTCACGCTGGCGATCGGATCGAAATGGTAGTGGTGCCGCAGCGCGAAGCTCGGATCGTTCGAATAAGTGATCGTCTGGAAAGAGTTCCAGTCCGCATCGGGCGTGTTCTGGTCGGGGTTGGGTACGGTCGTGTACTGCACCGTGTACGGGCCCGCGGCGCGATCCGCAAGAGTGCCGGTATTGTCGCGGCCCCAGGCGATGCTGGCGATCGTCTGCGGCCCGGTGAAAGTGACGCCGGCAAACGTGTCCGCCGAGTTCCCGATCCAACTGTTGCTGTTGCCGTAGGTTTCGTCGTTGAGATGGGGAGTCTGGTGCGCGGCGTAGCCGCCGCCGGCGATCAAGTCCTTGGCAAAGGCCGCGGCGCCGGTCGACTGCCCGGCCATATTGTTCGGCACGATGCTGCCGCCGATCTCCCCCAGCGTCAGCGCCGGCGGCGCCACGAACGTCTGGTAGAGTTCGATCTCGTCGATGGCCGTGCCGGCGCCGCTGAGCCCAGTGCCGGGTACGAGCAAGCGCACACCGGTGGCGCTGACTGCGTCGAAGCCGTAGCGATGCCGCAGGGAGGGCGCGGTGAAGTCCCAGCCGCCGGCGTTTTGATAGTCGAGCGTGCCAACGGTGGCCCAGCCGGTGGTCGCATTACCCGTATCAGTCACGGCCACGCCAGGGTTAGCCACCTGCGTGTATTGCAGCACGTACGGATTCCCTCCGCTCAAGGTGCGGTCGACATTCCCCCCGATGTTAGCACGCCCGAAGGCGATGCTGCTGACCGGCACGGGGGTGGCCCCGAGGTTGATGCCGGCGAACGCTCGATTCCCATACGACAGGGTGGGCGCCGTGGCACCGTTGCCGATCCAACTGTTGCTGTTCCCGTAGATTTGATCGTTCAGCTCGACGGTCAAATGCCCGTATGCGCTGAGTTCGTCCAATGCAATGGGCGTGGCCCCCTGCGCAAGGTTGGCGGCGTCGAACGTGCCGCCTTGCTCAATCAATACAAGCCCGCCGCCGCTCAGCACGACGCCGCCGTGCGCCACGGTGCCGAGACACAAACAGGTCGCCACAACGGCCGCCACGGACACCAAGAGAACCTTGCCGATGAGTTGATGCGCGTTCACGAGTCGCCCTCCCGGAGTCGGATGCGTTGCCAGCAGAAGAGACAGGGACTTGGCCGAGACACGGCTATCAGCAGTTACGTCACATTGTTGCCACATTCGGGGGACAAAGTCAACAATCTAGTTGCCATTTCTGGGATTTTGATGGAAAGAACACTAGCCTCACCTTTTTACCCCCCCATACCCCCTCTGCGGGACTGCCCTGCTCCCGCGGATTACCGCATGGCAACTCCCAAGGCGGTCGACAATAGTAAGCGCGAAGCGTAAGCGAGGCGGAAGCTCTAACCCTCAAGTGCCTCGCCCACGCTTCGCGCTTAGGATCGTCAGTCGTTTTCCGCCGATCCCCCCCACAAACCGTTTGCGGATCGGCGCGTTTCTGGTACGCTGACGGAGTTGCGATCGGGGTAGCGATCCGAGAAACTTGAGGCCACCGAGTGCAGGAGGTGTCGTCGTGAGCAGACGAGCCACCAGGGCCGGTTTTACACTGGTCGAGTTGCTGGTCGTGATCGCCATCATCGGCATCTTGATTGGGCTGTTGCTGCCCGCGGTGCAGGCCGTCCGCGCGGCGGCCCGACGAATGCAGTGCAGCAACAATCTCAAACAGCTCACCCTGGCCCTGCACAACTACCACGATACGAATCAGCGATTCCCCATGGGGGCGGTCCACGAGGCCTGTGCCACCTGGAGTTCGGTGGATCCCAATCACCACGGCAGTTTCCTCATCCGCTTGCTCCCCTATATCGAGCAAAAGGCTCTCTACGACGCCTGCGACTTCAACCAAAATACGTCGCACACCAGCCGGGTGGGCGCCGCCGGGCAGTTTGTCCACGAGATCTGGATCGATACGCTGATCTG
>JABMRP010000507.1 GCA_013202535.1 Planctomycetota bacterium | reverse complement strand
TATTGTACGTTGTTTCGGAGTCTTTTGGGCACCCCTGCGGCCCGACAATCCCGTGCTGGGGGGGTGTTGCTTATCATGGTAACCCGAAGCGTCAGCGAGGCCGTTTCTTCCGCCTTCGCTGACGTTTCGCCCTTTTGATTCTCCCCGAAGCAGCGATATCCAACTGACTTTCCGAAAGAACCGATCCCATGAAACCAACCCCTCTTACCACCCGCTGGCTCCTCGTGCTGGCATGTCTGGTGACGGGCGGCTGCTGGTCGAGTTCCGGACCCGAGGTCGTCGTCTATTCGGCTCTCGACGAGGAGTTCTCCCGGCCCGTGCTCGATGATTTTCAAACGCGCACCGGCATCGAAGTGCGGGCGAAGTACGATGCCGAATCGACCAAAACGGTGGGACTGACCGCGGCGATCATGGCCGAGCGTGACCGCCCGCGATGCGATGTCTTCTGGAACAACGAAATCCTCAACACGCTGCGGCTGGAGAAACAGGGCCTGCTGGAAGTTTACCATCCCCCGATCGCCGAGAGTTACCCGGCCGAGTTTCGCTCGCCGACGGGAACCTGGCACGGGTTTGCCGCCCGGGCGAGAGTCCTGATCGTCAATACGGATCTCGTGCCCGAGCCCCAGCGGCCCACCTCGATTCTCGATCTGGCCGATCCGCGATGGCGGGGGAAGGCGGGCATCGCCAAGCCGCTCTTCGGCACCACCGCCACCCACGCCGCGTGTCTCTTCGCCCATTGGGGTGACGAGCGGGCCAAGGACTTCTTCCGCAAGATCAAGGCCAACGACGTCGCGATCCTCTCGGGCAACAAGCAGGTCGCCCTCTCGGTGGCCGCCGGACAGTTGGCCTTCGGACTGACCGACACCGACGACGCGATGATCGAGTTGAACGAGAAAGCGATGCCCGTGGCGATCATCTATCCGGACCAGGGCGAGGGGCAAATGGGCACGATGTTCATCCCCAATACGCTGGCGATCATCCGCGGCGGCCCCAACCCCGAAGCCGCACGACGCCTGGTCGACTACCTGCTCTCGGCCGAAGTGGAAGCTCGACTGGCCGCCGGCCGCAGCGCCCAGATTCCGCTGAACCCAAACGTCGAAGCCGAGGTGCAAGTCGAAACCCCGCGAACGATCCGTGCGATGCAAGTCGACTTCTCCGCCGCCGCCGAGCGTTGGGACACCGCCGCGAAGTTTCTTCGCGATGAGTTTACGGGCGCGGAGTGATTGCTATTGCACCAACGTTACGCCCACCAACACGGGCGCCGCCAATGTGCCGAGGTCCTCGAAGGTGATTTTCTCGATCGGCACGTTGCGGAGTTCCACGCCCAGCACGTTCACGTGCCACGGGTCGCCGCGCGGGCCGACCAGGACGTCGTCGGCGTTCGGCGGTAGGGCCCATTCGTCGATTGTGCGGCCGGTGACCAGCGGCACGATCTGCTGCTGGCCGTCGGCGTAGTGGATCACGTATTGGGCCACGGCTCCCCACGGGCCGGTGCCCGGGTCGTGGCTGCTCCAGCCGTGGACATTGCCCAGGAAGAAGAGCCGCCGGCCGGTCGCGCCGACGGGGATCTCGACCTGCTTGGGCCACGTTCGATTGGCCGGCCCGCGCGGCGAATGGAGTACGACCAGACCGCGGCCTTCGTTCTGCTTGGGGTCGATGATCGTAAAGGGGATGCCGCCGACGGTCTGTCTGCCCGTGGGCAGGCCGGTCATCAGAAACTTGCCCGGGTTGGGGACACCGAAGGGAGCGGTAAACGGATCGGTGTTGGCCACGCCGGTCAGATCGAGCGGTCGGCATTTCTCGGCCGCCGGTTGTGTCGAGAGCGGAAGCTTGACCAGCCCCGGGATCGGCTTCATCCACCCGCCGGCTTGCTGGCGGTAGAGATCGACCACGGTGGGGAAATCCCATCGCTTTTCTTGGTCCGGGCGGATGGAGACTTCAACGCCCTTGACGGTTCCGATTAAGGGTCGCGACTTGGGCAGGTGCAGCACGATCCGCTTTGGCGTTTGCCGCGTTGGCGGATGCAGTTCGACTTGCACACCCTCGGCCGTGCCGCGGACGGTGAAGCTCACGGGTCCGAAGTGCGTAGGCGCCCGCTGCACGCGGATTTCTTCGCCGTCAGCCAGCCACCAGTCGGGCACGGCCGGAAGCAGGTGCAGCTCGTCGCCCCGTTCGTCCAGCAACATGTGACGCAACAGGATCGCGTAGTTGGAGGCCCCGGTGACGTGCGGGATCGTGTTGCTCCAGGCGAAGTTACGCTTGTAGTAAATGCCCTCGGGAAAGGCATGGGCGGCGGTCGAGTGGAGCAGGGTCCAGTAGAAATCCTCAACCACCTGCTCATGCTCGCCGCGGGCCAGCGAAGCCATGGTCGTGTAGGCCGACATGTAGGGGTGGATGGCGTCGGGGCGCCCCATCCAGCGGATCGTGCCTTCGACGAACCCGCCGCCGAGTGTGTTTCTCGCGTGGCCGATCAGGGCCGCCACCCGGGGATCGTCGCTGGCGAACAAAGGCGTGGGCCAGAGCGTTTCGGTATTTCCCCAGTGGGTCCCCGCCTTTTCCCAACTGGGCGGGAAGTGGGCCAAACCGGTCTGTTTCCATGCCGCGTCGATCGCCTCACGATAGAGTTTCGCCTCGGCCAGCAACTCGCCGGCTTCCTCGGTTTTGTCCAGCGCGCGGGCAGCGTCGGCCGTGCAGAGCATGGCGCGCAGATTCCAGATGTCGTAACCGACGATGTGATGCTTGCCGTCCCAAAGATACTCGCCGTCGGCCGGTGCGGCGGGCAACACGCCGGCAAAGGGCGAATCATCGGGAGCCTGCCGCCGGGCTTTCATCGCCCAATCGACGGCCCGGCGCATTTGCGGATAGACGTTGGCCAGCCACTTCCGATCGCCGGTGATCTTGTAATACTGCCAAAGCACCCAGACGGCCTGACCGTTGGCGTCGTATTGATTCGCTTGGCTCTCGAATCGTCCGTCCTCGCGTTGGCTGCGAAGATAGGACTCGATCGCTTTCTCGGTCGCGTCCCACAGACCAGCTTCTTCGAGTTCCATGATCTGGTAACCGCCGTCGCGGATGTAGAATTGATCGTAGAAACCCTCTCCGCCCTGCAACTGGCCGCCGTCGTTGGCGATCAACTGGCAGACGTGGGCGGCCCGCAGAGCCTCGGTCGATTTGCGACACGGCACCTCGATCATCGCGGCGCCGGCCATCACGCCTTGCCAGTACGCTTTCGTGCGCCCCAGCCACAGTTGGGCGTCGGCATCGGCCAAGGCCGACGGGTCGTCGACCGGGGTAAACGGGATCCGCGCGACCGTCTGGGCACGCCCGCCGGGGGGCAGCGACTGAGAAAACGAGCCGGCCGGTTCCGCGGCACCGCTGACGTCGATCCGCACTTTCGCCACCGCCGGCTTATCGCCCGTGTTGGTCATCTCGACGACGACCCAATTGAGAAAATTCTCCCCCTCGGTCGGCCAGTCGAACGCCTTGGACCAGTCGTCGACCGTGGGCAGCGGCGTGGCGAACAGCGTGAAGTCGTATCGCACGCCGCTTTCCTCGGCGGCGATCAGCATGATGGGCATCCAGCCATCGGCCGCCGTCTTCGTCTTGCGGCCCAGCGGGGTCAATTGCCCGCCGCATCGCAACACGGCCGTACGCTTGCCGGCCAGCAAGAGCGTATTCTCCGGCGTCACGCGCGTGCCACTCTCGTAGTCCTTCAGCCCGATGACATTGTAATCGTTGCGAAAGTAGCCGAATGGCTCCTCGGCGGTTGCGGGTCCGGGGGAGAGGGCAACGATCAGGAGCGTAAGGCCGAGAATCCACCGGCTATGGTGCGAGCGTCGAATCATGGGTAGGTCTCCGATGCAAGAGAAGTAACCGCGCCGAACTGCAAGCCCGAGGATACTCGAAACGGGCGGCCGACGCAAAGCAACGAGCCGTGTGCAAACGTTTCGGCGTACCGCTTGGGTCAATAGTGCCACCTCATGCCGCTGAAGATCGGAATACACGCGATTCGCCATGCGACGAGGCAAAGCAGAACGAGTGACACGGCGAGCACAACGCCGAGGACGATGACCACCTCGTGTCGCACCTCCCACTGCTTCTTCAGAGTCAGAACGCCAGCCAGAAGAATGGTACCCGGCAAGAGGAAGGTCAGCCAGCCAGAAGTGCTCAAGAATTCACATAGGGGCGGGATAGAAGTCGCCTGATGCACGACATCCATGTAGTCGCGAAACCATTTGCTGTAGCATACGACAAACAACGCGGCAACGAATGCCAATGCCGTGACGCCGGATAGCCTGACAACGGCGATTCGCGTATTCATCGCTGGCCCTCACGATAGGTTTCCGGGCGAAAAACGGGCACAGGTCGGGCTTGGCTCTTTCCGGTGCCGGGCGGGTTGCGTCTCGTATCGTCCGGACACCCGTACCCGGCGTTATACCGTATTCAACACCGGGTACAAGTACCCGGGCTAAACGACCATGTTACAAGAACGCAAAAAAGCCCGCGGGGATGAACCCACGGGCTTGGGCGATTGGCTCGAAAAGGAAAACCTTAGAGCGAGCGGACGTACTCGACCAGATCGTCGATGTCCTGCTCGCTGAGCTTGTCGACGGGGCCACCCTTCTTACCGTGTTTGCCGACGGTAAACAGTTCCTTCAGCGTTGTGTACCGGCCGTCGTGCATGTAGGGAGCGGTGCGCCAGCACTCGATCAGCGTGGGCGTATCATAATCATCTCGCCGATCGTACTGCCCCCTGCTGGCGACGTCGTGCATCAGCAGGTCGGTGTAGATGGGCTCGGGATGGCACTTCGCGCAGTTGATCTCCTTGGAGAAGAAGATCTTCTTGCCGCGCTCGGCCGCCGTGCTAAGCTTTCCGTTCTCCAACGCGGGGCTGGGGACCGCCTTGAGCGACTTGAGATACTCGTCGATGGCCACGGCGTCGGATTCGGGCCGTACGGCGAACTGGATGTGGGTGATACCGGAGCGAACGGCCACCTCGGCACTGGGACGAATGCCCGAGGACATCGACGGCGGAGTGCGGTGGGCCAGCAACATGCTGCGGACGTTCTTCGGATTACCCATGCCGTCGTTCATCAGATCCCAGTTCAACCCGTCGGTTCGCGAACCCGGATGACAGCTAACGCAGCTTTGCCAGTGCTGGAAGCAAAGCGCGGCGTCGGCGAAGAAAAGTTCGCCTTGGCGTTGCACGGTCAACTCGGGTTTGGGACCCAGCGGGACCGAAGTGGACCGCTTGGCCGGACTGGGCGTCAGGTCGATCACCGCCAGCGAATCGCTGAAGTACTCGGCCGCGTACGCCTTGTCGCCGACGATCGCCAACCCTCGCGTTCCCTTTCCGTCGAGCCGGATGCGGCGACGCAAACCGACCAGAAAGGCCAAATCGTTGGGTACGTCGGACGCGGTGGCCGAGGAGTAGATGCCGCGATCGTCGTATTTTCCGTCTTCCTTTTCGACGGGCATGCCGAGCAGTTTTTCGATCAGTGCCGGAGCGTCGATCACGCTCAACTCGTGGGTGCCGGCGTGGGTTACACAGATCAGCGCCGAGTCGGCCGTGCAGGCCACGTCCCAGGGATTCGCCGCGCCCAGGTCCACGTCGTCCAGCAACACGGTGTTGACCAGCTTCTTCTCGGCCGCGTCGATCACGCTGATCGCGTTGGTGTTCATCCACCCTCGCTCGAGTTGCGTGGTGGGCATCTGGTATCGGGCGAGAATGTGAACCGCGTAGGCATACTTGCCGTCGGGCGAAACACAAACACCGATCACGCTGGAGCTGCCGTTGGGCAGGCGAATGTTGGTCGTGGCGTTGCTGGCCGTGTCGATGACCGTAATCTCCGCGGCCACGTCGTAGGCGTCGGCCCGATCGATCGGCAGCAGGTTGCTGACGAAGACCGTCTTGCCGTCGGGCGTAACGGCCGCGGACATCGGTTCGCGGATCGCCGCCACGCGGGCTACTTCCTTCTTGGTTTCCAGATCGAGGACCGAAACGTCGTTGTCGAACTGGTTGCAGACGTAGGCCTTTTTTCCGTCGGGTGAGATCGCGGGACCTCTGGCCGTGTGCCCGGCGATGATCGTGGCCTCGATCTTGCCCGTCGCCGCGTCGATCAGACAGACGGGGCTTTTCGTGCCGATACAGGTGACCAGCAGCTTGCCGTCGGGACAAACGGCCAGGCCGGTCGGCTTGGCAGGCACGGTGATTGTCTTGGTGGTCTTGCCGTCGGGAGTGACCACGGCAATCTGATTGGCATCTTCGTTGGCCACGTAGAGCGTCTTGCCGTCGGGCGAGGCGGCGACACTACCGGGGCCCAAGTACTTGGCCGCTTGCGAACTCACGGCCATGCCAGCCATGGCACCACAGGCAACCAACACACAAGCGACTTTCCACAATCCCCACTTCATGCTGTGACTCCTTTTGAATGTTGCGGTTGGAATGCGAACTCCGCAGGTAGGAAGAAGAGTTCGCAAACGCATTGGGCGTGCCGTCAACCGCCGCGGGGGGTGCGGCGATTCGGTCGTTTAGTATACGGTTGAATTTCCCCCGTGTCGACGCGCAACCGGCAAAACCGGAATTTTTTTACCCGACTGCCAAACCCCCCATAGCGGTAGGGCACGCAAATGACTCTGGTGGTTGGGCCCGTATGACAACGCCCTGACCTTCAAAAGAAGTCGTGTGTCACCGCTTGCCAGCAAGCAGTGGCACACGCCTCCGTCAGGGTCGCCTTCTTCAGCGGGCGACGGGACGCTTGCCGGACAGATCATTTCCTGTCGGAAGAGCGAAACGCGGTCCGGAATTGCCGATCATATCGGTTCTGGGCGAACCGACCCGAGAATCCGCGACTTGTCGGTCCAGAATGTGGGATTGGCGCTTGAACGATCGAGAATCGTTGGTACATTCGAGGTTTGGAGAGTGTGGCCCCGAGCATTCCAAGACGGGATGTTTGCGACGCGAGATGGGTTCAAGATGGTAGATTCCAGAATTCCCGATCCCGAAGAAGTCGATCAACTGTTGCTCAACGCACAGTTGCGCGACGATCTGGAGCCATACGTCGACGAATCGCTCAGCCGGATCGATTTCCGGAACGTTCCCACGCAGGTCGAAAACGAGTATCTCGCCTCGATGCTGGCCTGGGAAGAGGCTCCCGTTCTGCCCATCTACAAATGGTTCACTCCCGAGTTGATCGCGCCCCGTCCGGAGTCGCTGGGCAACGAGGAACTCGCCGAGATCCTTTGGGACGTGATCGACAAGCTCTTCAAGAAGCGGATCCTTCTCGATTTCACCGACCATCTCTCGGATCGGGAACTGTACAGTATCATCTACCGCGACATCCTGCCGTCGCGCGAGAAGAAGCTGACCTCGACCAACCATTTTCTGCACTGGGACTGCGCCAATATCAGCGACGACCCGGATGCCTGGCTGCGTTATTACGCCTCGGAAGCCGAGCGGCAGGATTGGGCCGTGACGACGCGCCGGCCGTTGCCCCCGGCCAGCCAGCCACCCCATTCACGTCGCATGCCCCGCCGCCCGCTCTGAATGGGGCTCTCTACGCTTCGCCCTGCTGACGGCGAAAGGCCGTCGGTGTTTGCCCGGTGTACTTCTTGAACACCGCCGCGAAGTACTGGCTCGTGTCGAAGCCGACCTCTCCAGCCACGGCGGTGATCGCCAGATCGGTCCGCAGCAGCAGCCCCTGGGCCGTTTCGACGCGGAGCCGCTGCAAATAGTCGTTGGGCGATAGGCCGGTGTTCCGCTTGAACACCTCGTGAACCCGCGTGTGCCCCAGCCCGAGAAATTTGGCCAGATCGGCCACGCGAATGCGCTGGCCCAGGCTTTTCTTGAGAAACTTCACCGCTTCGGCGACGTACAGATCGTCGCGCGAATGGCTGCCCCCACGGAGGCATCGCGAGGTTTCCAGGATCATCTGGCAAATGAGCGTGCGGATGGCGGGGGCCGTCTCGGGCAAGGCCGACTCGCGGGCGCGCCCCAGCAGGGCCTCGCGGAGCCAGCCGACCATTTTGAGCAGTTTCACGCCGGCGTCGAAAACGGCGTTGCCCGCCTGCTGAAAATCATCCAGCAGCCGGTCCCACTCCGCGGCGTCCAGGGGCGAATTCTTCAGCCGGCGCCGGGTATCCGGGTAGAAGGTGATCCAAGCAAAGCGGTTGGGCGAGAAGACGTCTCCCACCCCGCGGTGACGAAATTCCGGCGGCGTGATACGCACTTGCCCCCCGTGGGCGGGTCCCAGCACGGTACCATCCGGCAACTCCCAGCTTAACGTGCCATCGAGAATGATGGCGATCTCCCACCCCTGGTGGGTATGCCAACTGGCCGTGTGCGCGGTCAACGACTCGGAGAAACCACCGTACTCCAGCATCGGCAGACCGATCTGCCGGCCGGTCACTTCCACCCGGCGATGCTTGGTTTCGGGCAGGCTCGCCATGATGTGTAAAATCGTCCGCCGAAGGATTCTGATAGGAGTATTCCTGCATTTATTGTAATCTGGACGGCATGATTGTCGAGTGCGGTTTCTTGCGAAGGATAGCACGATGAAACGTCGAAACGGTTTCACGCTGGTGGAACTCCTTGTCGTCATCGCCATCATTGGCATTCTCATCGGGCTGTTGCTGCCCGCGGTGCAGAGCGTCCGCGCCGCGGCCCGCCGCCTGCAATGCAGCAACAACATGAAGCAGCTCGGGCTGGCCGTACACAACTTGCACACGGCCAACGGGCTCTTGCCGCCGCTGACGGCTCCCAACCAGTACGCGGCGATCTCCGTCAGCGGACCGTACCAAGGGCGTATCGGCTTCACCGTCTTCAATTGGATGTTGCCGCACGTGGAGCAGAAGGCGTTGTACGATCAGTGTGTCGAAGAATCGGATGACGGCGGATTCAACACCCTCGGTACCAACACGGCACACTTCCAGGCCGTGCCCGTCTACCTTTGCCCATCGGAACCCAATCGGCAAGGCCCACGCGGTTTTGGACGGGGACTTCACGACGGGATCGGCGGACCAACCTGGTGGGGCACTTCGAATTACGCGGCCAACTATTTCGTCTTCGGCAACCCGCCACTACCGGATACCCAAGGGGCGCAAACCTTCACCACGCTCCGCGACGGCACAAGCAACACAACCCTCTTCGCCGAGCGCTACGCCAACTGCACAAACTCGGGCAGCACCAGCAGCGTGTACACCACGCTATGGAGCGACTCGACCAGCTACTGGCGGCCCGTTTTCTGCATCAACAACCTTGCCCGCACGCCCACGGGCGCGGGCTATCCGCCGTGTGCCAAGTTTCAAGTCGCTCCCGATTGGTTCCGCACATGCGATGCCGGCCGCGCCCAATCACCCCACTCCGGTGGCATGAATGTCTGCCTCGTCGACGGCAGCGTCCGCTTCGTCAGCGGCTCGATCGCCGACGACATCTGGGCCGCCGTGTGCGACCCTCGCGACGGTGAGACGGTGGGCGGAGATTGGTAGGGGAGTGAAAAATGGGGACTGGCTCCGAGCCCAGAACACGTCAGATCCTCGGTAAGACGGTTGCCGCGAGGTGCCTGTCCCCTTTTTTCACGGCGCACTCCAATGGCCCGTCCGAAAACCGTGAGATGGATGGCTCGCTGCGCTCGACCCCAGGCACCCGACCATCAATTGGCCTGCTATAGACGACTCGAATGAGAACCGCAAGATGAACGCCATACATACTCTCCCTTTCAAGAACATCCTCTTCTCCTGTATCCTCCTGGCCGTGGTAGGCTGCGGCGGCACCGAGGCCGAGCCGCCTCCGCCGACGTTCGTGGTCACCGGCAAAGTAATCGATCGCGATGGCCAGCCGCTCGGGGGGGGCATCATTCAGTTCGTCTCGAAGCGCGACGGCACGCTCAACATGTCGTCGATCATCCAACCCGACGGCACGTTTGAATTGACCACCATCCACGGCAACGAGAACCTCACCGGCGCGATCGAAGGTGCCTGCCAGGTGATGGTCACGCGGCCCATCGTCGGCGGCCAGCCGCCGGAGATCATTATCCTGCCCAAAGAGTACGAAATCGGCACATCCGCCAACGAGTTCGAGATCAAGCTCGATTGAACGTATAAAATCGTCCGCTGAAGGATTTTGGTAGGAGAATTCTTGCATTCATTGTAGTCTGGATAATCGATGTATCGTCGCAGGACTCCCGGATCCGGAAATTTCACGCAAATCACCTCAATGTCTGATCTCTTCAGGAGGGTCGCCACCATGGGTCGTTTCACGAATGCTTGGGCTTCGGTCGCGCTGGTCGCGTCGATCGTGTTGCTGTTGGGTGTCGGAACCGGTTCGGCGGCGATTGTCGACAATCTGGTCGCCCATTGGACGTTCGACGACAACACGGCCGGCAACGAGTATCTCGACTCGGCCGGCAGCAATCACGGGACGGCCCAGGGCACGGTTCCCGCGTTGGCCACCGGGTTGATCGGCGCCCACACGCTGGAACTGGCCGGCGCCGGCACGATCAACGTCGGTAGCTCGACCGACTTCGACACGACCACCTACACGATCTCCGCGTGGCTCAACGCCGATACGACCAGCGGCTGGCGCACGGCCGTGGGTAGTTGGTTCGGCGGTGCCACGTGGATGCACATGGGCAACGATGCCGGAACCACTTTCGGCGACCACGGTGGCGGGCAAACCAGCGGGGGCGCGGTTGTGCTCGGCCAGTGGAACCACGTCGTTTCGGTCCGCAACCCGGGCGTGGAGAACCAACTCTGGGTCAACGGGGTCAAGATGGCGCAGACGTCGGTCGGCACGCCGCAGATCCCCGGCGCCAACAACGTCTACATCGGCAGCAAGGACGGCGTCCCCGGCAACCCCTGGGACGGCAAGATCGACGACGTCGGTATCTGGAGCCGGGCGATCACCAGCGACGAGGTCCGGGAGATCTAC
>JABMRP010000506.1 GCA_013202535.1 Planctomycetota bacterium | reverse complement strand
CATGTGCGCCGAAGTCGAACGCCGCGACGGTGGGGATCGCCGAAGCCCGCCAAGATGTCGTCCAGGGGCGTTTGCTGCCGGTTCCGGTACACTTGCGCGACCGCCATTACGCGGGAGCCAAGCGACTGGGCCACGGCGAAGGATATGAATATGCCCACGATTGTCCAGACGGGATCGCGGCGGCCGACTATCTGGGTGTCGAGCGCGAGTACTATCGCCCTGTCGATCGCGGATTCGAACGGCAATTGGCCGAGCGGCTCAAATCGATTCGGGTCCGGCTGCGAGAAGCGAAAAAGGAGTGAGGTGCTAACCGCTACCCTCGCGCAAACCGTGCTGGCGATACGCACGACTGGACGTCGTAAGATGCGTCCACGAAACCACTTGCGGCATTCAGTGCCATCCCGTGGATCAACCTGTTCCCCCGCCCGGAAATTCTCGCAGCTTGGTGTAGCATTATTTCCCGACTTTTCCTATGATCCGCCCCGAGCGACTGTGTCCGCCGGACCGGACCGGGGCGCGCGGCCTTAGCCGGGCAATGACAAAACGAGGGTCAGAATCACGGCGGCCGTGCCCAGCAGACCCAAGATAATCCACCACACCGGGCGCCCCGACCAGATCGATCCGCCGGGCGTGACGAAGTCGCCGCAGACGGGACAACGAACGGAATCCTCGTAGATATCGGCCCCACAAGACGGACAAGGCCACGTGTCGGAAAGATCGTCGTCGGTCGCGTCGCCATCGGAGTAAAGATCATCGGAATCCGAGTAGAATGCGTCGTCGGATTCCTCAAACCAGTCAGCAGCGTCAGGCATATTGGTTTCCCGCGGGCTTGATTGTGCAAGTCCATTAAGAAGCGCCATTTCGGCGGATTCGTCAAGGAGGACGATCGTGAACTTCAAGACTTTTGGCCTGGTGGTCGTGTTGGGAGTTCTTTGTTTTGCGGTCTACGTGTCGCTGAACCACAATGCGGACACGGGGTCGACCCCACCACCGGGAGTTCCCGAGGGTGCCGACTCGACCTTGTCGATTCAAATACCGGGCCAGCCGAGCGAGTTCCCGCCGGGTGCCGTCGGCGCCGGCCCGAATGCGGGCGGCCAAGCGCCGCCTTTCGGCTCTGAAGAACACACCGATCCGATGCCACCGGGCGCTGGGTTACCGGGAACTGGGCCGCTGGGCGGCTATCCGGGCGAATACGGCGATCCGGCCGGTCGTTCTCCCCTGCCCCCGCCGGGAACCGGACCGCTGGCTCCGGGCGCGGGCGCTTCGCCTTCCGATCCGTTTCCACCGGGTCAGGCGGCCGGGGGCTCGGCCAGTCAGTTCGACATCGACATGGCCAACGCCCAGCAACGGTTGAGCCAGGATCTGGAGGCGAACCTCGCCGAGACGCTGTTGGCTCTGTCGGCCTGGTTCGACCACCCCTCGTTGTCGCCGCAACAGTCGCAAATGCTGGTCGATTTTCTCGATTTCGCGGCCGGCAAGGTGATCTATTCACCCAAGCAATACGTCGGACCCGCCTATCGAATCCAGCCGGGTGAAGATCTCGAACAGATCGCCCGGATGCACGACGTTCCCTGGCAATTGCTGGCCAAGATCAACGGCATCAGCGATCCTCGGAATCTTCCCGTGGGGCGGGAGTTGAAGGTCGTCCGCGGGCCGTTCCGGGCGGAGATCAGCCTGTCGAAGCTCGAACTGACCCTGTTTGCCGCTCGGGGCTACTATGCGGGTCGTTTTGCCATCGGGCTTGGCGGTGAGGAGACGATTCCCGAGGGACGGTACGAAGTGCGCAATAAGATCAAGCAACCGCAGTACTACGGCCTCGACGGTGTGACTGTGAAAGCGAGCGATCCGAGCAACCCCCTGGGCCAGCACTGGATCGGCCTTCGCGACAGCATCGGCATCCATGGGACCGACGATCCGGCCAATGTCGGACGTACCACCCGCCGCGGATGGATCTGCCTGGACAATCGCGACGTCGACGACCTCTACGACATCCTCTCGGTCTCGTCGGTGGTGATCGTTCAACATTAGACGCGCGGTCAATCGACCGAGGGGACAATCTCCTCACCCGTCAGGTCAAAATCAAACTGGTTTTCGCCTTCGGGGGTGATCTCCTCCCGAAGCGTCGTCTCGGAGTTGAACTTCGCAGGGATATACGGCCGGCGCTCGGCGATGCCCATCACGGGGTCCTTCTCGGTGATCTGGCGGTCGGCGTGGATCTTCACCCGTTTCTCCCCCGCCGTGGCCTCGAACGAAAACTCGCCGTTGATGATCTTACCCCCGTTGGGCGTTTCGTTTTCCTCGACCGGCTCAAAGTTGATGTACCCCTTCTCGACCGGTTTGCCGTTCCAGGTCACCGTTCCGGAGACCGGATAGGTGGGTGTTCCCGGGGGTCCGCAACCGGCGGCCAAAACGGCCAGTAGTCCCACCCCGGCGATCGCAAGCTGCCATCGTTTCATGACCATCCTCGATGTCTTGTTTTTCTAAAAATCCTCGGTCACTTCCGCGCCGTTGCGGCTGCCTGCCGCTTTGAACACGATCGTGTCGATCGAACTGCTGACGAACCGCACCGAGCCGTCGGCCATCGCCATGTTGACCCCGCCGGAATGAAAGCTCCGCACCGAGACAAACATGTTGGTGCCCGTCCAGATGCAGGGCGCTTCCTTCACCGGATTGTTGGCACACCAGTTCAATTGGTCGGGGACCATCGTATTGGGCGGGATCCGCGTGCTGAACAACACGCCGCCGTGGGCCGGGTTGTGGTAGCGGCCGCGGATGTCGTGCGAGTCGGTGTCCGGGCTGAGGATCAACTCGCTAACCATCGCCGTATGCGTGGTGCCGTCGGTGATGTCCTCGATCCGCACCTTGGAGACGGCGAAGAAGAGACCGTCTCGATTGGCGCTCTCCGCCACCCCGCCGGGGTTGAAGTAGTCGCTGCCGGCGTTGGTGATCAGGTTGCCCGAGAACCCTTGCGTGGGCGTGCCGATTCCTCCCCAGTAGGTGTGCAGTTTGGGGCTGGTCGGATCGGAGGGGCACATCAGCGTGGGGATCACCGTATCCGATTCCTGGAAGGCCAGTGCGCTGGCGCCCGTTTCCATGTGTGCGTGGAACTTGTCGTAGAGGGCCTTCTGCTCCAGGAAGGGGAGCGTGTCGTGCATCCAGCAGCGGCGGTCCTGCGTGTTGTTGTAGGGGGCCGGTGTGGAGAATGTGCTGTCCAGGTAGTTGTAGTTGCCGTGG
The DNA here is from genome assembly GCA_013202535.1 of Planctomycetota bacterium. GTDB lineage: Bacteria > Planctomycetota > Planctomycetia > Pirellulales > Thermoguttaceae > JABMRP01. Next base: position 71 of record JABMRP010000506.1, on the reverse strand, counting down.
GGGAAGTGGTTGTATGCGTCGTGGTGGTTGTGCAGGGCCAGGGCCACCTGTTTCATGTGGTTGCTACACTG
>JABMRP010000505.1 GCA_013202535.1 Planctomycetota bacterium | reverse complement strand
CTACGCGACCACGGCGACCCCGCAGAGCCAATACGGCACTTACGACCAAGGAGCGGCCACGAGCGCAACGGCCCCGGCCGGCGGCTCCGATCAGTCGTGGCCGCCCGCTCAGAGTGCTTATGGAAGTCTGCCCGACGCCTCCGGCTCTGGGTATCTGCCGGGCAGCACGGGAACGAACTTGCGGGGTACCACGGGCAGCAGTTCGACCGCTCCGACCTCCTATCGGTAGACCGCCGCCGAACTCGACCCTCCCACTTCCGGGCCTCTCGATCCCGCTTTGCCGCTTTCGCCCAACGGCGCCGGTATGGTATGCTAACAGGCGGCCGATCACCGTTCCCGTAGCCGGCACACTCCGTGCGCCGTCTGCCGCGGACTCCATACGGTGCGTGCTGTAGCAGCGGACGGCACACGGAGTGTGCCTGCTACCTGGGACGTTTGCATGGCGCCGGAAAAGGAGAGGTGGATTGCTGGTCGGGCCGGTTTTTTCCCGGGAACTCGTTACCGTTCCGCGGAGAGCGCGGTTATACGCGATCCGCGCGATCTACGTGCTCGGGTTGCTCGGGTTGATGTGTACGGCGTACCTGGTGTTGACGCGCACTCAGGTCGTTCGCGATACGGGGGATCTAGCCCGATTTGGGATGATCCTCTTCCAGATCCTCGCCCCGCTGCAGATGGCCCTGGTGATGTTCTTTTCGGCCTTGCTGGCCGCAAGCGCCGTTGCCCAGGAGAAAGACCGCCGCACGCTGGTCTTGCTGCTGTTGACCCATCTCTCCAACGCCGAGTTGGTGTTGGGGAAACTACTGTCGAGTCTGCTGGGTGTGCTCGTGCTGCTGGCGGCCGCGGTGCCGCTGTTCATGTTCGCGGCGCTTTTGGGCGGTGTTTCCTTCTCGCAGATCTTCCGCGTCTTTGCCGTCACTCTGGCCGCCGCGCTTGCCTGCGGTAGCCTGGGCGCCCTGTTGGCCTTCTGGCGAGAAAAGACGTTTCAGACACTGGCCCTGACCGTCCTGGTGCTGGTCATCTGGGTGGCCGCCTGGGAAATTGTGGCTGCCGGGGCACTTGGGGAGAGTTGGGGGGGGATCTCATGCCGGTCCTGGGCGGCCGGGTTTAGTCCCTGGCAGGCGGTGCGCGCAGCCACCCATCCCGACCTGCAGCCGGATGCCCGGCTCGGATTTCTCGGGACGCCCGTCCATCTGTTCCTCCTGGTCGCCACGGGCGGCGCCGTGCTGCTGAGCGGGCTGGCGGTGGCGAGAGTCCGCGTTTGGAATCCATCGCGTGAAGTCCGCCGGAGTGGCCCCAAGGACCCATCCGCGCGGCGCGAGAGTATCTGGGGGGCCGAATACGATGGCGCTCGCCCCGAGCAGGCCGCCGCCGCAGTCCCCACCGCCGAGGCTCGCCGCAAGACCCCGGCCGCTGCAACGCGCCGCGTCTGGGACAACCCGATCCTCTGGCGGGAAGTGCGCACTTGGGCCTACGGGCGGAAGGTCCTGGTGATCCGGCTGGTCTATCTGCTGATGTTCGCCGTGGCGGCGATCGGCGCCCACGGCATCGCCGGGGGTGGGGCATCGGTCTCGGCCATGCGCATCGGCGGGGCGCTGGTGCCCCTGTTCTTCTTGAGCCTGGTGATGGTCAACGCCCAGGCCGTCACTTCGCTGACCGGCGAACGCGACGGCCGCGCGCTGGATCTCCTCCTGGTCACCGACATCACCCCCAAGGAATTCGTGTACGGCAAGCTCCTGGGCGTATTCTACAACACCAAGGAGATGGTCGTTCTGCCGATGCTCTTGTGTGTTTACCTCTGGTCTGCCGGAGCGATCGGACTGGAAAACGTCTGCTTTCTCGTGGGCGGGCTGGCGGTGATGTACGCGTTCGTCGCCATGCTGGGCGTTCATGCGGGAATGACCTACGCCGATTCGCGCAGCGCCATCGCCACCAGCCTGGGAACGATTTTCTTCTTGTTTCTCGGCGTCGCCGTCTGCATGTACATGATGTTCCGGTTCAGCGCCTCGCCGGAAGCCCAGTTCGTGCCCTTCTTCGCGTTCATGGTGGGCGGCGGGTTCGCCCTGTACTACGCCCTGGGTATTCGGAATCCCTCGCCGGCGATCGGGCTGGCGTCGTTTTTGTGTCCCTTCGTGACGTTCTACGGGATTACCAGCTTCTTTCTGGGCAATCACGGCAATGCGTTCGTGGCGACCGTACTCATCTACGGGTTCGCGGCCAACGCCATGCGGGTGCCGGCGATCGATGAGTTCGACGTGGCCACCGGGCGAACCACCGACGAAGACTGACCCCGGGGGGAGCGGGAATATGCCGACCGAACTCACCCTGGGGATACTGGCCATGGGGGTGTTGTTGGTCGGGTCGGCCTTCTTCTCGGGCAGCGAGGCGGCGCTCTTCTCGGTGAAACAGAAAGAGCGGCGCAAGATGGCCGCCGGCAGTCGCGCCGGGCGCATCGTCGACCGGCTGCTGGAAGATCCCGACCGCCTGCTCACGGCCGTGCTCTTCTGGAACCTGTTGATCAACTTAACCTACTTCACGATCACCTCGATCATCGGGCTGAAACTCCAATCGGAGCCGGAGTACGGGGCACCCGAGGCGGCCGTCTTCACCGGCGGATCGCTGCTGACGATCATCTTCTTCAGCGAGATGCTGCCCAAGAGCCTGGCCGTGTTGAGCCCCTCCCGGTCGGCTGCGTTGGTGGCCGTGCCGATGGCCGCCATGGTGCGGTTGGTCGATCCGATCATCCCCGCCCTGCGCACGGCCAACTTGCTTTCGCGGCGCGTGCTCTGGCCCCGGTTCCGAAGCGAATCGCACCTCCGCGTCAGCGACTTGGAACGGGCCGTCGAATTGTCGACTTCCGACGCGGCCCTGGTCGAGCAGGAACAGCGGGTGTTGCAGAGTATCGTCTCGCTGTCGGAGATTCGGGCCGACGAATTGATGCGCCCCCGGCGCCAGTTTCTGACCTTCCATCCGCCGGTCTGCCTGGAGGATCTGCAAGGCCGGCTTCCGCCCTCGGGCTACCTGCTGGTGACCGAGGCGGGCAGCGACGAGGTGGCGGCCGCCATCGCTCTGCGCCATCTGTCGAACATTCCCGACGGCCGGCTCGATCATTTCGCCGAACCGGTCGTCTACGTCCCCTGGTGTACGACCGTCGCCCAGGTCCTGGAGGAGTTGCAGCGGTCCGAGCGGCAAGTGGCCGCCGTGGTCAACGAGTTCGGCGAAACCATCGGCATCCTCACCTTCGACGACCTGCTCGATACGATCTTCGTCCGCGAGCCCAGCCGAACCCAAAGACTGCTGCAACGACATTCCATCCGCCGCGTGAGCCCGGGCGTTTGGCATGTGACGGGCATGACCACGCTACGGCGGCTCGTGCGGCACTTCGACGTCGAGACTCCGCCGCGCAAGAGCGTCACCGTGGCCGGAATCCTCCAGGAAACACTGCACCGATTCCCCGAGCCGGGCGACCGATGCCGGTGGGGGCCGTTTCTCTTCGAGGTGATCGAGCGACCGCAACGCGGACAACTGTTGATCCAGCTCACGCTTCCCTCCGGCGATACCCCGGAGGGCTCGCCATGATCTGGTTCGCTTTGCTCCTGGCCGCCATGGGGCTGTTTCTCAGCGCGTTTTTCAGCGGCTCGGAAACCGGCTTCTACCGCATCCCTCGCGTGCGGCTCCGGCTCGACGCACTCGGCGGCGACCCGATCGCCCGGGGGTTGCTCTGGCTGACCAATCGTCCGTCGATTTTCGTGGCCACGACGCTCACCGGCAACAACGTGGCCAACTATCTGACGTCGCTGGCCATCGTCATGGCGGTGCAGGCTTCGCCGATGGGTCAAAGCTACACGGCCGAACTGCTGGCGCCGATCCTACTGGCCCCGTTTCTGTTCGTCTACGGCGAGCTGCTGCCCAAGTATCTTTTCCTCAACGCGCCAAGGAAACTGCTACGGCGCGGCAGTCCGCTGTTCCTGGTGTGTGTCGTGCTGTTTGCCCCGATCAGCCTGCTGCTGGGGGCGTTGGACAAAGTGCTCCAGAAGCTCGTTCGCCGCTCGCCCGAACAGGTGAAACTCGCCCTGGTCCGCCGCGAGTTGCAGCAGGTATTGGAAGAGGGCCACGACGTGGGCATCCTTCGACCGCACCAGTTCCGTCTGGCGCGCGGGATCTTCGCGGTCGCCAAACAGCCGGTGGCCCGATTCGTCGAACCGCTGGCCCACGTCCCCCGCGCGCGATCCGACGCGCCGCGCGCCGAGATTCTCCAATTAGCCCGGCGCTACCGCATCGCCAACGTGGCCGTCGAAGACGCCACCCGCCCAGGACACCTGACCGGCTACGTTCGCGTGATCGATCTCTGCCTGGAGTCGTCATCCGCCGCAGTGCCAATCCGGCCGCTGTTGGAAATCGCCGCCACCGACATGCACCTCACAGCATTGACCAAACTCGAAGACGCCGAAGAGCCGCTAGCCCGCGTGCTCGACGTTGCGGGAGAGACGATCGGCCTGGTCACGGCCAAAGCGTTGCGGGAAAGTCTGCTGGCCGAGGGGCGACTTTGTTAGCCCCGTCGCCTGCGACTTGACCTTACCCACATTTTTGTTTTTGTAGTTCCGCGAGCAGTTCGGCTCCGCGGACCATATTCGTTAGTTTATCCCATCCGTTCCAGATGGTTTGCCAGCCGGGGTTGCCGTCGCTGCGACGGCCCAGGAAGCCG
>JABMRP010000504.1 GCA_013202535.1 Planctomycetota bacterium | reverse complement strand
GCTCCCAGGTTGCGCCGCGGTGGCGAGGGGCGTCTGGACCGGCTGGCCGATTTGAAGTCGGCCGATCCGGTGATCCGCGCGTCGGCGGCCACCTACTTCGCCGGCCTTCGCCCGTGGCAGCCGGCCGATCTGGCGCGGATTGCCGGCGTGGACGACGTCGAGACCGTCCACGCCGAACTGCTTGCCCGCGCCGAACTGCGTGAGGTCGTTGTTTCGCCCACGCGAACGCTCTGGGTCCACAACCGCGCGCTGGACGAATTGGCCGACCGCATCGAGAAGATCCTGGCGAAGATGCACACCCAGGCGCCGTTGCGTCCGATGGTCGATCGGTCGAGTCTGGTTCGCCGGTTTCGCCACGTCGAGAAGGCGCTGGTCGAGACCGTGTTGGCCGACATGGAGCAGGCGGGCCGGATTCGCGCGACCCAGCGGGGACTCGCACTGGCCGATCATCAACCGCGGCTATCGGAAAACGAGCGGAAACTGATCGATCACTTGGTCCAGAGCTACTGCGACGCCCGATTCACTCCGCCGACGGTCGGCAAACTTCAAGACCAAACCACGCGCAACCGGGCCGCCGTGCCCGAGCTGATTGCCGTGGCCGCCGACTTGGGACGCCTGGTCGCGATCGGCCCGGAATTGTATTTGCACGCCGACGTGGAGCGGGAACTGCGCCAGACCATGGTCGAGCATCTCGCCGAGGGGCCAGGGTTGACGATCAGCCGGATTCGTGAAATCCTGGAAACGACGCGGAAGTATGCCGTTCCGCTGTGCGAATATCTCGATCGCGTTGGGGTGACGCGGCGCGAGGGGGATGTGAGGGTAGGGGCTAGCGATTAGGGACTAGCGATTAGCGATTAGGAACTTGCCACGCCCACGGGTTGCATCCCGTGGGTCATGTGCCGGGAGTTGGTGGGCGTTGTCGCATTGGAGATATAGGAGAACGAAAGCATGGTCACCGATATTCAAGAATGTTGCCCGCCGTTTGAGCCGGAGGCTTGGGAGGGCCGGGAGATCGTTTGGCAGGAGAAGAAGTTCGTTCGGGATCGGGTGCGGAGTTTTCTGCATATTCCCTTGAATTTCGGCGGGGTGATGAAGCGAAACATGCGGCGGATCGAGGCGGCCGACGCGAAGCCGGACGAACCGATCGTGCTGGCCGACGAGAACTCGCTCTGGGGGGCCGACGTCTACATCGACGTGACGCGAGAGGTTCCCGGGGCGCGCATGGCAACCATCTCCGGCACTTTCTTGAGCAAGGTGTTCGAAGGTCCCTACAGCCAAATCCGCCATTGGATGAAGCAGATGCATGAGTACGTCGGGTCGCAAGACAAAGAGATCGAGAAGCTCTTTTTCTACTACACGACCTGCCCGCGGTGCGCAAAGAAGTACGGTAAGAACTACGTGGTGCTATTGGCTCGCGTGTAGTTTTTCTGTTCCCCGAACAACCCTTTTTCACGCGATTGGTACTTGAGATGCCTTCGAATCCTTTACGCAAGATTCCTTCGGTAACCGAGTTGCTGGATAGCCCTCCGCTTCGCCGGCTGGTCGATCGGATCAGCCACAACGTGGTGGTCTCCAGCGCGCGGATGCTTCTGGACGAGGTGCGGACCGAGTTGCAGACGGCGGCCAGCGAGATGACGCTACCCAGCGTCACGGAGCTGGCCGAGCGCATCGCCCGGCGGATCATGGCCACGGAGTTGCCGCCGTTGCGTCCGGTCATCAACGCGACGGGCATTCTGCTGCATACGAACCTGGGTCGGGCACCGCTTGCCGAAGAGGCGATCGCCGAGGCCATGGCCGTGGCCCGGGATTACGGCAGCGTCGAGTTGGATCTGGTTTCCGGACGCCGCGCGCGACGGATGGCCGCCGTGGAAAGTCTGCTCAAGGAACTCACCGGCGCCGAAGCGGCGCTGGTGGTCAACAACAACGCCGGGGCGACGATGCTCACGCTGGCCGCCCTGGCCGCCGGTCGCGAGGTGATCGTTTCGCGAGGGGAATTGATCGAGATCGGGGGCAGCTACCGTCTGCCCGACGTCATGGCCACCAGCGGCGCCGTGCTCCGCGAAGTGGGCACCACGAACAAAACCCGAGCGGACGATTACGCCGGGGCCATCGGCGAGCAAACCGCGGCGATGATGCAAGTGCATCCGAGCAACTATGCCGTGATGGGATTCACCGAACGACCCACGCTGGCCGAGTTGGTGGCCGTCGGCCATCAGCACAAGATACCCGTGATTCACGACGTCGGGTCGGGGGCACTGATCGATTTCTCCCAATTCGGCTGTACCGACGAACCCGTGGTGCAGGAGAGTATTCGCGCCGGAGCGGAGATTGTTTTGTTCAGCGGCGACAAGCTGCTGGGCGGACCCCAGTGTGGGATCATTGTGGGGCGCCGCGCGCTGGTCGATCGGATCGAGTCGCACCCGATGACGCGGGCCTTTCGCGTGGGCAAATTGACCTTGGCCGCCTTGGCGGCAACGCTGCGGTTGTATCGCAGGGAGGAAACCGCGCTGCAACAGATTCCGCTGCTACACCTGCTGAGCACGTCGGTGGAAAACCTTCGAAATCGAGCCCAGCGGCTGGCCCCGCAACTGGGCGATACCGCGGCCGTGGCCGAAGCCGAGGCCCAGCAGGGGACCACCTACCTCGGCGGCGGTTCCGTGCCGACTCAAGAGTTGCCCACCTGGTGCATCGCCATGAAACCGGCCGGCATGAGCGTGGATCGCATGGCCGCGTCGCTCCGCAAAGGAGACGTTCCGGTGGTCGGACGTATTCAAAAAGAGCGTCTGCTGCTGGACTTGCGAACGGTTTTTCCCCGCCAAGACCAGGACCTGGTAGCTGCCGTCGTGGCGCTGGGCAGCGGCCGGTAGGGCCGGATCTTTCGGGGTAACCAGCCCAGGTGGAATACGCACGCTACGATACTTTGCGCTGAACCGCACAGATACTTTGCGCTGAACCGCATAGCCGCGATGTTCCGCGTCGATGAACCGAAACTCCGTGTTACTGAACGGGTTGCGGCGATGAAGGGACGCTGGGAGTCCGATCGGCGCGACGTCGTGACGCATCGCCGGCATCCGTGCCACGGGCAGAATGAGTGTGCGCGACCCCCTCGCGCCCCCCGGAAGTTTTCACTACCCGAGCACTTTTTCCGGCGCATTTCCCTCCCCCTGGGATGAATTTTGCGACCGGACGGGCTATGATAAGAGAGGTTCATCGTCGGAAACTCGGGAAGAACCCTGAAACATAACTGCTTCCGACGAGCGGAAATCCCTAGGTCGGCCCGGTCCGGCTCCGCGGTTTCCTTCTCGATTTGCCGCCATTATCTCAAGGGACTGCAGCCGTGCGATTTCTCCTGCTACTCATGCCCGTTCTCCTTCTCGCTGGTGCGGTGTCCGCGGATCCCGCACGCGCCCAGGAAAATCGAATCACCAAAAAGCACGATGCTTGGGGGCGTTTCGACGTTGGCGCCTGGACGCTCGTCAAGGGTACCGAAGAAACGCTCGACGAACTGGGCCGGGTTACCAGCAAGAAGACCAAAGAGACCCACACTTCGCTCGAAAACGTCAGCGAACAGGGCGTCACCTTGCTGGTGAATGCTGAGGTGCAGATTGGCAACCGGAGATACACCGTCGAACCACGGACCCTCAAACCAGGGTTTCACGGTGAGTTGATCGGGCTGTCGGCGACCGTGGAGGACCTGGGGACCGAGGAAATCGTCGTCGAAGGGCGGAGAATTGCCTGTCGGGTCCAAGGTGTCGAGGTCGTTCGTCCGGAGGGCCGGCGACGAACCAAGATCTTCTACTCCGACTCGGTTGCTCCCTACATTCTCCGCCGAGAGAGCACCATGACCGATCCGGACGGGGAGACGACCCTCATGGAGAGCGTCGAGGAAATCCTGGCTACCGGCATGCCCTGCCGGGTGTTGGCCGAGGTCAAGCCGGCCACCCTCATCCGTGCCGTCTACAAGCATCCCAAGGGGAAGACCGTCACCATGGCCTTCGTTTCGACCGAGGTCCCGGGCGGCGTCGTCGCCCATTGCTCGAAGGAACTCGACAGCGAGGGCCGAGTGGTGCGACGCAACCTGATGGAATTGCTCGACTACGGCCGGGACGGTGTCCAAGAGCGGACCGGTCTGTTCAGCCGCCGCCGCCCTCCTCGCCCGTGGTAGACGTCGCCAACGCCTTTCTCGGCGCTACGGTCAGGTTTTCCTGTCTTTCCGACGATTCCTATCTTCTTTAGCCACCCTCTTCGTTTGGGGTATCGGCGGTTTCTTTGCCGACAAACCGGCCCGGGTCAATTGCATTCGACGCCGTCGGCTGCATAATGCGGGATTAGCCCTTTACCCGTGAGGAGCTGTTTCCATGCAAGAAAAGATTGCCCAATATACCGGACTCACCTTCGACGACGTTCTCCTCGAACCGCGATATAGCGATGTCGTGCCCTCGGAAGTGAGCCTCGGCACGAAACTGACCGCCCGGATCAACCTGAATATCCCCATCCTCAGTTCGCCCATGGATACGGTCACCGAAAGCCGTATGGCGATCGCGCTGTCCCTAGAAG
>JABMRP010000503.1 GCA_013202535.1 Planctomycetota bacterium | reverse complement strand
GAATCCCCCGAAGACAAGGGCGGGCAAGCCGCCCATGGCACCCCGGCGCCGGGAACGATCGTCAAGGCGGCGGACAACCGGCTCAGGGTAGCCTGTGCCGAGGGGGCTATCGAACTGGCCGAACTTCAACCCTCGGGCAAGCGCATGATGTCGGTCGACGAGTTCCTTCGCGGCCACCCTCTAGGCCCCGGCGGTCGCTTCGGCGACGAGGAAACAAAGGGGCCAGGACCCTATTTGGTGTTATAGGCAATAATTCACTGTCCGCTATTGCCTTGCTTGGGGACTGGAACTCTCTCGGACGCCCTGCGATAGTGCGGGCGGAAGTGCAGGTTCAGTTGCCCGCGGCCTGACACGTCCAACGAACTGCACGCAGCGGGCAGCCGCGACCAATATCCTATCTTGCCAAATAGGGTCCTGGCCCCTTTAGCCTTCCTTTAGCCTAGAACTGTTGCTGGTTGTTGTCATTGCCGCCGCCCTGGTTGCCGATGACGCCGCTGAAACCCTGACCGCCGGTTCCACCGCGACCCGCCTCGCTGTCACCGCTTGACGTGTTGAATACGTTGACTTCAGCCACGCCGGAGAACAGGGGAACGCAGGTGACGCGGACGTAACGCCGGTCGGCGGAAATCACGGCGGTGGCCGAGAGGTTGGTTCCCTCGGGCAAGACGATGATCACCGGTTGGTAACCGACCGCATTGTTGCCGAAGGGGAATCCACCCGCCCCGGCAAACGCCTGGCGAGCCTGGGCAAAGTCCTGAAGCGTGTCGGGATCGACCTGCGCGTTGAGCTGCTGGGCGAGAATCTGATTCCGCACGACCAGATGGTTGGCCACGACGTTGGCGATCTGCTGGTCTTCGAGCGAATCGACCCGCCTTCCGCCGTCCAGATCGAAGGCGATCAATTCCTTGTCGTTTTCCAGGGAGATCGTCTTGTGGACATGGACTTGCTTGTCGGTGCGGTAGTGGGTGTAGACATCGACGGACACCTTGCCGGCGGTCACTTTTCCCCACACGCGACGGAGCAACACACGATACGTGCCGTCGAAACCTTGGGGACACACGTAGGCTTCGGAGTAACCTTCGCCGCTGTTCTCCGACGACGAGAAGCTATCGCCAAGCATCACGCCGCCGCTGGTGCTGCGGGGATGGCGGAACGAGCAGACGGTGCCGGCCGGTTCCTCGACCATCATGTCGACGTCGGCTTCACCGTCCCAACGGACAACCACCAGGCAATCGCGAGCCACCGCATCGTCGAGTTTGCTCTCGAACTCCGCGGCTTCGGCCGTGCGCCCGGTCTTTTTGAGGCCGTCCAACACGGCCCGGGCGGTGTGCAGTCCGTCGGTCCATACCTGCCGTTGGTTCTTCGGCCAGGCTTGTCGGAGGATGCCGACGGACGCCCACTTCTTGGCCTCCAGATCGTCGATGCGGCGGGCCAATTTCAGCCCGTGCATGTGCGGATCGGGCATCGCGGGCTGGATCGCGGCGACCTGGCGGAAAATCTCCAGGGCTCGTTTTTCCAGTCCCGGGATTCGGGCCATGTACGTGCCGATATGCATCAGACCCACGGGGTTGTCGGCGAAATCGACGGCCGACATCAAGACGCGTTCCACTTCGCTGGGGTCGCGCTCGTCGGCCTGCATCGCCAGGGCCAGTGCTTCGTACATCCACGGCTGGGTCTGTCCGTTGAGCAGGGCGCCCTGAATCAAACCAATCGCGTGATCGAATTTCTGCATACTCATCATCCGGCGGGCAGCCCGATACACGGCGATTTCGGTCGGCTTATTCTTGCCGAAATAGTCGGCCCAGTAGGCGTCGGGATCAATGTCTTTACTCGTCGGCATACGGATCGTCGTGACGCGGTCGACCGCTTCCGGCTGGGCAACAGCCGACCGGGTTACGGTGGCTACCGGCGTGACGGGGCCCGCCGGGCTAGCCGGCTGGTCGCCGATCAGGTTCAGGTCGTCTTCCACGGCGAAGGCTCGGAACCCGGTGACGGGTACCTTGGGGAGGATCTCGGGGGGCACGGACCATCCGCCGCCGCCGCCGCCTTGGTTGCCGCCGCCGCCGCCGCCGAAGCCGCCACCGTTCATGCCGCCGCCGCCGCCGCCGCTGTTGCCGCCGCCGGACATGCCGTTGAGACCGCCAAAGCCGCCCTGCATCGAGGGGACTTGGATCGGCAGCACCAGATCGGCCACCGGGTAGACCTTGGTGGAGAGCATCTGGTCGGCTTTTTCCTGGGTGGTGATCAGCAGATACTCGTCTTCGATCACGTAGGTCAATTCCAGTTCGCTGAGCATCCGCTTCAAGTTCGACTTCAGCGACATGCCGGCGAAATCGCGCTCGGCAACGGGCGTTTCCGAGGGCACGATCCCCAATACCTGCTCGATTTCATTGAGGTCGAACTCGATTCGCACGCCGTCTTTGGACAACTGCTCATTGAGCGTCGAAATCACTTCATCCAGCGGCGTATCGGCCGGGAAATCGATCTCCAACTCCCGATCCAAGGCCTTGACGATCTCCCGCTCGACCGCTCCGGATTGGGCCAAGTCCATCGCGCTGTATCGCTCGATTCGGGTTCGGCTCAGTTCTCGCCAGATCTCGGCGTCGGGGTAAACGATCGGCGGCTCGCCGGGGAACGGCATGTGCGCCTTCTCGACCTCGAAGAGCGTGTCGACCACCGCCTTCTGCCGCGCGACGCGCAACGCCATGTGGTCGTCATAATACCGGCGGGTCCGTGCCAGACGGATTCCCGCGACGACTGCCGTATTATTGGGAGCCAGACTGACCGCCACCGGCCCGATTTGCTCCTCGGCCACCCGGTAGTTGCCTTCCTTGACCAGGGAGTTGAACCGGGCCATCAATTGCGTCAGCTTCTCCTCCTTGCGCATCAGGTTTTCCGTCAGCAGGCGTCGCTCTTCATCGATCGCCATTTGCTCCTGGCGTTCATGGCGTCGCTGCTCCAGCTCTTCCTGCCGGTGGCGCGCCGCCTGAAGGGTCGCCTGAAGCTGATCGATTAGTTGGTCGCGGACGTCCGGATCCAGGTCGGGAGCCATCTTGACTTGCTGGACCATGTCCTTGAGCGACTGAATGGCGAGGTCCGGAGCCTGTCCCATCTGGCTGCGTGCCTCGTTGATGGTCGTCTGGACGCCGCTCTGAATCACCTGTTGGAGCACTTGCTGGTCGCGCCGCACCGCGTCGGCAAACACGCCGGCCATCGGATCGGCACCCGCTGCGCCCAGGGCGCCGGGGACGGCCCCCGCGTCCAGATCCAGCGGCACTTGTCCGCCGCGGGCGATCACCCGATCGAGCGCGTCGATCTCGGCGTTATCCGGGTCGAGAAACTTGGCCCGATTCAGCAGACGCCGGGCTCCCTCGGAGTCGCCGGTCTGTGCTGCTTGCTTTGCCATTTCGACGAGGTTGCGGGCGCCAATTCCCACTTCCTCGCGCATCGCGTCCAGAGCCGAAGGATCGGACAGCGGAAGCCCGACTCCGTTGGTCTGTTCGGCGGTCGTGAACAGGGGGACAAGAAACCGGTTGGCGTCACTCGACGGGGCCGGTTTGGTGGTCCACTTCAATTGGTCGCTTCCACCGGCCGTCTCGACGGGAATGGTGATCTCTTCGGGCTGGGCGTCGGAGGCCCTTCCCAGGATGACCGTCGGGCGATCGGTTCGCAAGGGCGGCGTTCGCGCCGGGAGCGTGGGGAACGGAACGAAGACTTGGTCCTGGACGGGCCAAAGGACCGTGCCATGGGCCGCGTCGACCAGACGCTGGCCAACCCGGCCGGCCACCACTTCGTCGGCGCCCCCACTATCCATCACGACCGACTGGTCGTCGATCACGATCCCGCCCGTTTGATAGGCCAGTGCCCCCAGCAGCCGCGAGTCGGTACCGGGGCCGATACGGAAGCTGGAAACGGGGACCTTTGCGTCGGCCAAGAGATCGGCCAACTCGCCGAACTGTTGCGGCGAAAGGAGTTTGGCGCGGCTCATCCCGTCGCCGATGTAGATCGCCGCTCGCGGGTTGGTGCCGGATTGATCGAAACTACCCGCTGCCGACTGCAGCGCTTTTTGCATGTCCGTCGAGCCCAGCGGGACCCGCATGTTGAGTTTTTCCAAAGCACCGGCCATTTGCGGGCCGGCCGGAGCCACGAAGGCCTCGGTCAGCGGCACGGCATTGACGTCGATGGCCATCAGCTTGACTCGGTCCTGGGCGTCCAATCCTCCCAAAAACCGCTTCAGGGCCGCCATGGCGGTGGTGCGGTACCCCTTGGACTGGCTAGCCGACGTGTCGAACATCACCACGATGTCGCGAGGGCCGGCGACCGCCTTGTCGGCTCCCACGGTGAGTTCCATGGTGAAATAGTACTGGTCGGGGGCCGTGTCGGCCGCTGCACCCCCAGGAGTATGCACGGCGGTTAGTTTGCCGCCCTGGTCCAGATAGGTGTCAAGTTGGACTGTTCCGTCCGCCGTCGCAAGGACGGGAACAAACATGACCAACGCTGCGAGGCCAAGGGACCATCGAGCCGATTTCAGAAGAATGTGTTTGGACATGTCGGATGCTCTCCAGCACTATAGCGGAAACAGTGGGGGCTACCGTGTTCCGTAGCGGTAGCGGAGGCCCACGAGAGACTTCTCGCCCAGTCTACTTCAATATGACTGCCAAGTATGCTTATTTTATCCAGCCCAATGGGATTTTACCAAGGAAAAACCCGGCAATCCTGAAAAACCGGACCCCGAGCCAAGCGATCTGCTCACCATGGCACATCTCCTAGAAATCATACGCCAATAAAAAAGACCCGGCCAGCAAATCGCCGGCCGAGTCATAAGTATCTTACGTATAACAGTTTGCGACTTGTGGTCGGCCCCCGGGGTTACCGGATCGGCCAGGTCCACCAGGGGGTGATGCGCGTGGCCACGTGTTGACCCAGGGTTTGAGCGTCGTAAATAAGTCCGTCGACGCGGATGAACCCTCGGGCAAGGCTCGTCGCGGCATTGCGAAGATCGCCCATCACTCGGGGGGCAACGCGGACGATGGGGCCCAGAACCGGCCCGTGAATCCAGGTCGTGCCCATGTCCCACGTGTCCCACGACGACTCGTCGGAGACGGGCGTTGTCGGGCCCATTTCTTGCCATTCGGGCGTTTCCAACGCGTCGCGGGTTAGCTCCGAGATACCGGAAATCCATTGCTCGGGCAGGTTCTCCAGGCTCCGCTCAAGCAGGTCCACCGATTCGTCCAAGCCCAACTCGCCGTTGTCCAGCAGTCGAAAAGCCGCCAGCAGAGCCGCCGCTCCGGCGGGATCATCGGCCAGACCCAGGGCCTCGATTCCCGTGACGTCCTGGAATCGACTGGCCAACTCGATGGCCTCGTACGGCAGGCCCTCGAGGTAGTCGTTCAGGACGGCCCGCCGCACACCCGCCGGCTCCTCTTGCAGCCGTGCCAATTCTCGCAGGACATCGAGATCGTCGGCATCGAGCAGGTCGATCGGGCACCACGAAAACAGCTCCAACCCACTTTGGCAGGTGTCCAGCGAGTTGTAGTCCCATGCGGATTCTTCCGCTTCCCACGAAGAGGTTTCCTCCGACTCGTCGAAGCACGGCGTGGCTTCCTCGGAAGGCTCGGTCCGGTCGTTGTATTCCTCGGCGTAGGATTCCTCCGGAGTTGCGTACTCGTACTCGTCGTACTCGTTGTACTCGCCGTACTCGCCGTACTCGCCGTCCGAGTATTCATCCGAGTATTCATCCGAGTATTCATCCGAGTATTCGGACGAATCGTAACCGTACTGGCCGGAGTTGTCGTACTCGTCGTAGCCGTACTCCGAATCCGTGTTCGACTCGGTCTCGTAGCCGTACTCGTCGGAGTAGTCGTACTCGTACTCGTCGTACTCCGAACCGTCGTTCCCGTATTCGTCGTAGTCGTACTCCGAACCGGTGTTCGACTCGGTCTCGTAGCCGTAGTCGTCGGCGTAGTCGTACTCCGACTCGTCGTAACCATACTCGTCGGCGTAGTCATACTCCGACTCGTCGTAACCGTATTCGTCGGCGTCGTACTCCGAATCCATGTCCGACTCGGTCTCGTAGCCGTAGTCGTCGGCGTAGTCATACTCCGACTCGTCGTAACCATACTCGTCGGCGTCGTATTCCGAGTCCATGTCCGACTCGGTCTCGTAACCGTAGTCGTCGGCGTAGTCGTACTCCGAATCGGTGTTCGACTCGGTCTCGTAGCTGTAGTCGTCGGCGTAGTCGTACTCCGAATCGTCGTAATCGTATTCGTCGTAGTCGCACTCCGAATCGGTGTTCGACTCGGTCTCGTAGCTGTAGTCGTCGGCGTAGTCGTCTTCGGACTCGTCGTAACCGTATCGGTCGTAGTCGTACTCATACTCATACGCGTTGTCGTAGTCGCCGTACGCCTGTTCGTCGTACGTGTCTTCCGTGTCCTGGTTGGGGTAAGCATACTCCTCCTCGGGATAGGCGACGTCGTATCCGAGATACTCGTCGTCGGCTTCATCCGAGGCTTCGTCTTCCTGGGACGCGTTGACCGAGGAGGTGACTGCTTCCTCCGGGCAGGTGTACTCGTAACTGAAGTCATCCGTCGGATCGACGTCTGCTTCCTCATCCCAATAAGACCCCTCGGACGTCTCGCTCTCGAAGGAGTCGTCGTACTCGTCGTTGCTGGTTTCGTCTTCCCAGTAGGTCTCGTCCCACTGGTCGTCGGTGTATCGGTGCTCGAAGGAGTCGTCGTACTCGTCGTTCCAGTACGCGTCGTCATACTGGCCGTAATCGTAGGTGGAATCTTCTTCGGTGTCTTGGCCGTCTTCTTCGTAGCGATACTCGTTCCAATAGGTCTCGTTCTCGTCTTCGCTGGCGATGAATTCGTCGGCGTCGGTGGAAGTCTCGTCGTTCTGCTGGTTGTCGTCCGCGGAATCGTCGTTCCAATAGGAATACTCTTCGTTGTACCGATCGTAGTCGCTGGAAGAATCATCGTCGGCGTAGCCATACTCGTAGGAGTAGTCCGGACCTTCGGTGGTGGCCCAAGACTCGTCTTCGGAATCGAACGAATTGGTGTCCCCCCAGTCGTAGGCACCACCCCATCGGTAGGCCTCGGGAACGAGATCGGGACGACAAGTCGGATCCGATGGTTCCGACAAACCGGGGGCCAGATCGGCGGCAACTCCCCGGTGGCCATTGGCCGGACCGACGGCAATTACCGTCCCGGCTAATCCGGCCAACAAAAACGATAGCGCGAAGCGAGAGCACTTCATCTCAAACCGTCCTCCTGGAAAGACCTTCGACATTTGTAAGTTTCACTAAACGCGTAACCACTCTGACTGAAAAATCGCACGGGATGACCGGCTGACAAACTGCGTCGGTCGATGAGCGTATCGGAGTACAAAACATGGGGGCATTAGGTAATTGCAAAACAATCGGTGATATACACAGCGATGGTGTCGTGCGAAAAAACAGCGGTTGAAATGATCTGGACGATATTGCGGAGTTGCGCCGATTCTCTGGCGTTCGGGTGTACCGAATGGTCTGGTTTTGGGGGTGCTATAATGTTAAACTGGGATGCTTACGGGAAGTTTTTCGTTCGACGGGCCTCCGCCCGCAAAGTTTGCCATCGCGTCGGCCTCGCCCCCAGCAAACCCGACTGATACACTGCCCACCATACGGCCAGATTGCCCTCTTCACCTGGCTCGCCTGAGGCGACAACCCGGGCGGGCGACGACGTTGTCCAGCCAGCGCCGGTCCGGTTCATCCGAACCGAGCGCTACGCCAGTTCGTAGGATAGCCAGGAAGACCGTTTCTCCCCTAACCCGATGGGTGCCGTCGTGAGGAAATCCGTGGTGTCGAAGTACTTCTTGCCGTGCGTATTCTCCGCCTTCCTCGGGGCGGTCCTGGCCGCCGTCTTAGCGGATCGCCCGATCGCCGAACCACCGGTCTCGGCCCAGGAACAAGACGCCGCGACGGTTGCCGCCGGGCAGCCGGGTCTCGGGCTTGGCCTGCCGGGCGAACTGCTTCCCGAGCCCTTGTCGCCCGAGGATCTCACGCCCGAGGAACGGGTCAACATCGCGGTGTACGAGGCGGTCAACCGCAGCGTGGTCAACATCGCCACGCGTAGCGTCAGCGCCAGACTCTATTCCCTTGGCGCCATTGCCGAGGGCGAGGGCAGCGGCACGGTGATCGATCGGCAGGGCCACGTACTGACCAACTTCCACGTCATCGACGGCGCCCGAGAGATTCAGGTAACTCTCTACGATGGAAAGACTTACGAAGGGCAACTCGTGGGCGTCGACCCGGCCAGCGACATTGCCGTCTTGAAGATCGATGCGCCGGCCGCCTCGCTGGTGCCCGTGGTGTTCGGCAATTCCACACACCTGCTCGTCGGACAGCGGGTCTATGCCATCGGCAACCCCTTCGGTCTGGAACGCACCTTGAGCACGGGCATTATCTCCAGCCTCAACCGGACGATTCCCAGCCGTCGCGGCCAGCGGACGATCAAGTCGATCATCCAAATCGATGCGGCGATCAACCCGGGCAACTCGGGTGGGCCCCTGCTCGACTCGAAGAGTCGGATGATCGGCATGAACACGGCGATTGCCAGCAAGACGGGCGAAAGCGCCGGCGTCGGATTTGCCATCCCGGTCAGTACGATCGGCCGCATCGTGCCCGAGTTGATCCGTAGCGGCCGGATCGTTCGCCCCGAGATCGGCATCGCCCAGGTCTACAAGGTGGACCGGGGGCTATTGATTGCCTCGCTCATCCCGGGTGGGCCCGCCGAACAGGCGGGACTCAAGGGGCCCCAGATCGTTCGCCAGCGGAGGCGTCAGGGCCCCTTTGTCTACGAGTATACGACCCGCGACCGCACGGCCGCCGATCTGATCGTGGCGGTGGACGGTCAGCCGGTAAAAACGGGCGACGGCTTTCTCACCATCGTCGAGAGCAAGAAGCCGGGCGAGGAAGTGACCCTCACCATCGTTCGCGACGGTAAGCGTCTTGATGTGCCCGTTCGGCTGGCTGCCAGTGAATAGCCGGCTCCCTGGTATCGGCCAGTTGTCGCTCAGGCACTCTGTCATGGGATGAGCCCTCTCTTTCATCTTTTCATCTCCAGGGCGCCGATCACCGCTGGCGGCTGTCGCGGGCGGAATGGCGATGCTATACTCCGCTCATCGGACGCCGCCGCAGCGGCCGCATACCCCTTGACCGGAGACTGCCATGAAACGCATTGTCTGTCACGTCGTGCTGTTGACGCTCGCCCTCTCATTGGCTGCCTGCAGTGAACGCCCTCGCCAAGGCGACGGCGCGAAGAAGCCGCCAGCCACCAGCGGCGAGGCCGCCGGGCCGGAAGGGAAGGAATCGGCCGGGCCCGCGGAGAAGGCCGAACCGGCGAAGACCGAGCAACCCGCCGCGCCGGCGGAAGGGGGGCCGCAAG
>JABMRP010000502.1 GCA_013202535.1 Planctomycetota bacterium | reverse complement strand
GTGGCGCTCGCTGCACTCGACCCCAGGCACCAGACGCTCCTTCCAGACCGCGCCGCCGTGCGGCGTGTTGGGGTAAATGCCAGCAGGCAGAGTGCAACCCCTCTTTCCTCCGACTGTTTCGACAGGAAACGACGATTCACGATCCAAACGATTGGCGGCAAAGCAGTCGACAATTACGAACCACTTCGCTCTTGGGGGCTTCCGATGGGTGAGAGAATTGGGGTCTTCCATGGCGTTTCCGTCATGGCCTGTTGGTTGGCGAAGAACGCCTCGGCGAACGTGTAACGCCCAGCCTAAACTTCCTCGGCCTCGTGCAACACCTGGGCCACCTCGCGGCGGCTTCCCAGGTAGTAGACCAGTCCGACCATGGCGATCAACACGGTGATGACCCGGTACGTCAACCCGAGGGCCAACCCCTTGCCCGAGGCGTGAGCAAGTTCCCGGTACAGGTATTGCAGTGTACCCTCCTGGGGTCCGGCGGGCAACGGAATGACGCTGGCCACGGCACTCAAGGGGGCGATGACAAAGTGTTGGCCGAAGCCGGGCGTCCGGTCGGGCTCGCTCGTGGCGGGCAGAGCGACGGCGATCAGGAAGATCGACGTGGTGAAGAGGCAATGCACGCCGACGCTCATCAACGCTGCCGTGGCCAGCACGCGTGGCTTGCTCCGGTAGATGCGAAACGCATCGAGCAGCTTGCCCAGGGTGTGGCCGATCTTGGGGTGCCGAATCAGCCATTGAGCCAGTCGCCCTTCCGACAATCCGGGAATGAAGAGAATGCCGATCCCCACCGCACCGACCGCCGTCAGGATGACGGTCGTTTGGCAGACGCGGCGAATGGCGACGATCTCGTGGGTCAAGAAACCGCCCACAACAATGGCCGCCGAGGCCACGACAAACAGCACGTACAGGCCGATCATCCGATCGATAACGACCGAGGCGGCCGCCCCGGTTCGGTACTCGGGGTGTTTGCGGGCGAGCATAATCCCCTTGAGCACGTCGCCGCCGACGATCCCCGCCGGCGCCAGATTGAAGAGGTATCCGAGGAATCCGACACGAAAAGCGTCTTTGAGTTTCAGGGGAATCCCCACCGCGCGAACCAGATAACACCAGCGGATCAGCGTCACGCAAACCGCGGCGGCGGAGAAGACCCAGGCCAGCGCCAGCAGAGGACCGTTCCACGCATCCTCCATCAGCCGCGTGAATCCTTCATCTTCCTGGGCCGTGGCGCTGCGGTTGTGGACGTCGAACCACAGATAGGCAAGAATGCCGACGGAGAGGCCGACCTTGACCAGAGTAATGAGTATCTTCTTTACCACGCGAAGCTCCAATTACCGAGACTCCAATTGACGGTCACCAGCCAGCCGATGGCGCAAAGTTGGCTGGAATGGGAGGTATAAGCGATTCGCACCGGCGAGCCTCCCGCGCCGGTTGTGGCGGCCAGTCGCAGGTAGTTGAGAATTCCGTAGGCCACCCACGGCATCGACATCATCTCGCGACCCTCCAACAAGACTCCCGACAGGATCGAATACAGCGCATAAGCCACCAGCGAGACGCCGGCCGTAATCGTCATCGCCTGATCGAGAAACGCCTCGTTGTAGCCGCGTAACGAAGGGCGATGCTGGAGATCCAAGCCCGACAGCAAATCGGCCCGGCGCTTGGTGAATCCCAGAAATAGGGCCAGCGACGACGTACACAGCAGCAGCCAAGGCGACGGACCGACTCCCAGCAACATGCACCCCAACAGTACGCGAATCACAAACCCGGAAGCCAGGAGGAACACATCCAACAGCGCGACGTTCTTTGCCCCGGAGGAATACGCGATATTCGCGCCGACGTAAACCGACACGAGCGCCAGCACGCCGCTCCCTCCGCCGATCCAACACAAGACCAATCCGGCGGTCAACAGGATCGCCGCGGTCACGGATGCAACGGCCGGCGAAACATCGCGCGCAGCGATCGGGCGATGTTTCTTCTCGGGATGAAGCCGGTCGCCGACCGCATCGCGGAGATCGTTGAAAACATAAACGGCCGAATTGATCAGGCAGAAACCCGTCAGTCCCAGCAGAAACGAAGTCGCGTCGAAGCTCGCACCGGCCGCCTTGTCGGCCAGGGCAAACGGCACGGGCGCCAGCACAAAAATGTTCTTGATCCAGTCAGCCGGCCGGGCCAAACGGATCAGGCTGATTGCCAGCGGTTGGTTTCGGCCGTTCAAAACCCGATCCTCCGCATGACCGCGCGAGGCAGGTTCCGAATGATCAACATCACCCAGCGCCATATACCGGGCGTGTAGATTACCGGTCGACCACGGTCGATTGCCCGAAGCACGGCCCGGGCCACTTGGTCCGGTTCGCCGGCAAACGGAGGCGGTTTCAATCCGGCCGTCATGCCCGTCTTCACGAACCCGGGCTTGATGCAGACGGTCTTCAATCCGGCCGCGCGAAATTTATGGTCGATCCCTTCGAGGTAGTGCGACAGGCCGGCCTTGGCCGCTCCGTAAAGAACGACCGGTTTTCGCCCCCGGTCGCCGGCCACCGAGCTAAATGCGCAGAGCGTTCCGCCTCCCCGGGCGAGCAATCGTCGGCGAGCTTCCTCGCAGAAGAGCACCGTGCCGGTGAAGTCGGCCGTCAGTACACTCGCGGCCAACTCGGGATCTTCCTCCATGGCTTCCTGCGTGGCAAAACGGCCCGCCGTGACGACCACCGTCTCCAGGCCGCCGAGTGCTTTCTCCGCTGCCTCCAACGCCGGGGCAAACGTATGCCGGTCTTCCAGGTCGCATACCGCGCAGCCGACCGGTGCGGGCGCGCCGCGAATTTCCAGATCGCGGGCCGATCGATCGATGTCTTCCGCATCGCGCCCCAAGATGAACAGTTGGTCGCCGCGCTCGGCAAACAATCGGGCAAGCGATCGGCCCATTCCCTTGGTAGCTCCCAGTACGACGACCTTCATGGCGTGTCTCCCAACATGCGAACCGATTGCGCGCTTCGTAGCGTGCCCTGGGGATCCCACCGCTGGCGCACCGCATTGAAGGCCTCCAGCCGCAGTTCCATGGCCCGAAAGTGTTCGGCCCGGGTAAACGCGTCTTTGGTAAGGTAGATACGCCCTCCCTCGGCGATGACCAGCTCGTTGAGCTTGTCGACCAGCGCGGGCGTTCGAGTGGGGTGAATAGGGAAATCGACGGCGATGGACATCCCCGGCTTCAGGAACGAGAGCATCCCCTTACCCTCGGCGCCGCAATCCTTAATGACGCAAAGAAACGAACATCCACCCTCGCGGCGGAACAGGTCCAAGACCCGTCGCGCCGGGCCGTTATCGGCCGTGTGTGGCACGACGCACTGATACTGCGTGAAGCCGCGGCTACCGTAGATGAGATTCCAATCCAACAGGGCATCCAACGGGTAAAAGAACGATTCGGGAGCGGCGATCCCCCGCTTTTCCCGGCGAATGTGTTTCCAGTAATACAGCGTGTTGAACGCCTTGATGCTCAACTTCGAGAGGACAAAGTTGGGCAGTTGAAACGGCACTCGCAGGCGGCGCTTCGTCGGCGGTGGTTTGGCGGGCGCTTCGTCTGGTGTGGCCCAGCGGCCTTTCATCAGGATTCCCCGCCCCAGGTGACGGCCGCGAGCCAGCGTGTCGACCCAGCCGACGGTCATTGGCCATCGGTCGGCCGCTTCCTTGAGCCCGTCGACCATGTCGCCCAGATTGTCGATCCGCCGGCTTTCCTCAAAGATCCAAGGCGAAGGGATCGCCCGCATCGGAAACTGGACCTCCAGAATGTGACCGGTTAACCCCATGCCGCCGATCGTGGCACGGAATAGCTCGGGTTCCTGCTGATCGGAACAGACGATAACGCGCCCGTCGGCCGTTTGTAGCGTGATCTGGTCGACGTGTTCGCCGAAACTACCGTCGATATGATGATTCTTTCCGTGGACATCCGAAGCGACCATTCCGCCGAGCGTGACGAATTGCGTTCCTGGCGAGACCGGTACGAACCATCCGCGGCGGAGAAAGAGCCGGTTGATCTCCAGCAGCGACAGCCCGGCCTCGGCCCGAAGCATGCCCGTCGTTTCGTCAAACGCCAGTAAACGGTCGGCCCGGGTCGTGCAGGCGGCAAATCGCCGCGACGTCGAGTCATCCGCGGGAATGAGAGACGAATCGCCGTAGGATCGACCGAGCCCACGGCAAAGCGTCGCGCCGGCTGTCGTTCGACGGATGTCTTCGCCCTGGACTTCCAAGCCCGTGACAGCCGGGTAGCGTCCCCAACCGGTCATCGTGGTTCGATAGGGAGTTGGCGTCATGTCTTGGTATCTTATTGTCTTAAGTTCCGCGCGTCATACACGCGTGTTTCCAAGTCTTTTGCGGTTGTGAACGTGACCCGCTCTAGCCGGGATTTCCCGTTCGGATGTACCTGAAACCGCTCCAGGCTCAGAATGTCGCCCATTGTGACAGCATGCGTTCCCTCGTGTCAATCGCGTGGGATATTCTTCGCATGTTCTCGACTCTAGGCATGCCCAGAGTCTTCCAGGGCACGCAGCAAGGGGGCCATTTTTGTAAAGTCCGGGCGAGCGCCGACAACACGGGCTAGGTTTAGGTTAGTCAATTGGCCGTATCCAGTTGGTCTTGTGGTGGGTCTTCGGGTTAGGGAGGAAAGTACGAGGGGAAGGGGGCAAGTTCACGGGCATGGAGGTGTTCTTTCTTGATCTACAATTGACCGTGGTCAACAATACCTTGGCCGTTGATGTCAACAATAGCTCAATCAGCCAGTAATGACAAGACTTGTGTGGCTCCGATCCCAGTGCTCTCTTGTGAGCCAATACGATACACTCGCCCATCAGCGAATTCCCGTTCCTTTGTTAGAGCGTACCGGTCCAGCAACTCCTCCTCCGTGACAAGATAGCTCCGGTCTTTCTTATCGAACCACACGAGCCACCCATCTTCCAAAGATTTGGAACTGTCTCTGCTCGGCGAGGTCATCGCCGGATGGGACGAAAGCACGTAAAGAGCATCCGGGGCGTTGGAATACACTTTCCCTTCGAGCGGGTGTTCCAGCAACCACAGGGCCGTTGGGGATTTCTGCCAGGAATCACTGGCGTAGCCGCCCACGGTCGTTTCTCTTACGGCCATAAACGACGCGGCAAGAGCCGTGACTCCGCAAACAACGAATACTGCCAATGCAATTCGTCGGCCGGGTGCCGGAGCATTGCGACTCTCCTGGCGCAGACAGGCCCCGGCGAGCAGCACGCCGATCAGAATCACTGGGTATGCAGGGCTCAGCAAACGATCGTTTAGAGGATCAAAGTGGACAACACTTGCAACGACAACCATGAAGCCAATATAGCAGAACAGGAACACGGAGTGGGGAGCCAGGGTGATGAATCGCAAACCAGGGCGCTCGCCCTCTATCCTCGGCCAAATGACAACGCCCATGAAGAATGTGGCCGTCATTGCAGCGGCAAGGAGCATTCCGACAGCAGGCGAGAAGGGAAAGAACCACGAGGAGACAATTGTCCACGCACCCTGGACATTTTCCGCAAAGCCGTACTCGCTGGGATGACGCCCGCCGGACAACGATCCACACACCACTACGTTTCGCATTATCCAGACACTCAGCGGTAGAACCGAGAGGCCGGAAAAAATGGTTGCAGTGGTGAACCGTCGCCGAACACTCCCTTGCCCCCAAAGTAGAAGTGACAAGGCACTTGCACCTACCAGAACCACTCCGACATAGCGCTGTAGACAGGCAAATGCCGCGAACACAACGGCAGCGCGAAGGTTTCGGTTCTCACCCGTTTCAAGGAATCGGCCTACTTTCCAGAGTGCCAATACTGCCAGCAATATGAAAACGATTTCGCTCCACACGAAAACCGACACATTGTGGAGTGGTACGGAGCACACTACGCCCATTCCTCCGGCCCAGGCGAACCATCGCGATTTCGTAATTTCATACACTTGATAGCTGACAACGAATACCAAAGTGGCGAAAGCGGCGGCATTGATGACGAGAGCAGCGGTTTTCGGCGGGATTGATAATACGCCCAGCAGTGCCATGAGGGACGGGTAGAGCGGCGGCCAATGGGAATACTCGCCCCACGGGCGTGAGAACCCATTCCCTGCAAGCAGGCTCTCCGAGCACGCGACATAAGAACACGAATCGGGCGAAAGGCCCGGGCCATACTTCCCGGTCGAAGCAACGACCAACAGTACTCCGGCCAACACTAGCCCTCCGACGGCCAACCTCATGCTGCGGCGACGGGCGACATATATGCCAGAAAACACCACGCAGGCAGCCAAGACCAGGAATTCCGTGCCCGTGACACAGAATCGGTGCCACTTCGCGAGGTAGTCTTCGGGAGGATGCTCCGCTTGACCCTCAATGATATTATTGAGTATGGGAAGGCTCTCTCCAGAGTAAGCCTGATGGATCAACGCCGGCACGACCTGCCACGCAAACAGATACCAGACCGCACATAGTACTATCGACCCAGACAATACACAGGCGGTTCGCTTGACGGAGTTCATGGAGCAGAACCTCTGGAAATCTCGATATTCACAAGCCATCTTCACAGTTCGATTCTACCTTATCCGCACGAAGCGTGAAGCGAAATGTGCCATCGCCGTCAGAAACCGGATAACCCGATTGCCGTGTATGGAAACCGGAAGTTGGCCGGGATGCCGAATCCCAAGCACATCACCACGCCGATGGCACAGTTCGAGTAACCGGCAAAATCGCAGAAATCCGCCCGGCAAAGGCGAGCGTTCCACACCACGCTGCGATGGCCCGTGACAGCCGGGTAGCGTCCCCAACCGGTCATCGTGGTTCGATAGGGAGTTGGCGCCATGCGTTAGCCTCTCCCCGCAATTTCCCGCCTAACACGCTCCATGTCGGCGTCCACCATCATGGTGATCAATCGCTCGAACGACACTTCGGTTTCCCAACCCAACTCGGCTTGGGCCTTGCTGGCGTCGCCGCGCAGCGTGTTCACTTCGGCGGGACGGAAGAAGGCTGGATCGATCTCCACGTAGTCGCGATAATCGAGCCCCACATGGCCAAACGCCAACTCGGCGAACTCGCGGACCGAATGTTTTTGCCCGGTGGCCACCACGTAATCGTCCGGCGTCTCCTGCTGGAGCATCAGCCACATGGCCCTGACGTAGTCGCCGGCGAAACCCCAGTCGCGCATGGCGTCGAGATTTCCCAGCATGAGCTTGTCCTGGACACCGAGCTTGATTCGAGCCACCGCGTCGGTGATCTTTCGAGTGACAAACTCCTTACCACGCAGCGGCGACTCGTGGTTGAAGAGGATGCCCGAGCAGGCGAAAATATCGTAGCTCTCCCGATAGTTGACCGTGATCCAATGTCCGTAGACCTTGGCCACGCCGTACGGACTGCGCGGCCAGAAGGCGGTCTGCTCGTTCTGCGGCTCCTCGCGTACCTGGCCAAACATCTCGCTGGAGCTGGCCTGATAGAAGCGGATCTCCGGATCGATCAGCCGCACTGCCTCGAGCATTCGGGTTACGCCCAGGGCGGTAAACTCGCCGGTCAGTAGCGGCTGAAGCCAACTGGTGGGCACGAAACTTTGGGCGGCCAGATTGTACACCTCGTGCGGACGCACATCGCGCATGAGCGTGATGATCGACAATTGGTCCAGCAGATCGGCCTGATGCAGTGCGACCGAATCGCGAAAGGGAGCGATCCGCTCGAAGCTTTCGGTGCTGGCCCGACGCACCATGCCGTGGACTTCGTAGTCACGTTCCAGCAGGAATTGGGCCAGATAGGCCCCGTCCTGGCCGGTGATCCCCGTTATAAGTGCTCTGCGGGACATGGTCGATTGGTTCTCTTGGAATTACCCCGCGAGGGGGGGTATAGCAAGTAAAACGCCGTAACATCAAGTAAAACGCCGTAACTATACGGCGAGAACAACTTCTTACAACGAAACGAGTTGCGGTGTCAATAAGGTAAACCTTGGCCGGGCCCGTTCCCAACACACGCTCGATGCCACAAAATAAGGGTACACGATAAGAATAGCACGAGAGCATACGGGAGGGCGACCCTCCCGGAAGACACAACCACCCCCCCTAGGGGACTGCGAATGATTCGGTCGGCTCGACTTCAACGACTTCTGCTGCTGATGTGTCTGGCGGTTTGGAATGATATGCCACGAGGGCAGCGGGCCGACGCTTCGGTGGTCGTGCTCTCCAATCGGACCGAGCAGCCGGTCGTCTTTTCGCTTCGCCGCACCGAGGGAGAACCAACAAAACATGTGCTGTCGCCGGGCAAACTGACGATCGTCCGGCCGGCGGATGACGTGCAAATCGAACTCGACGGGCGGCGCCGCTATCTCTTGAGCCCCGACACGCTGGGCTACTTCACCAAAGGACCCGAGGGACCCGTCTTCCAGCAGGTGTCGTTTCTGCCGGGAGATTCTCCCGCCGCCGTGCCGGGCGACACACTCCCGGCCGCGCCGGTCGTGGTGCGGGTGGTCGTGGCCGTCGACGACGAGCAACCGGCCGCCCAGCAGGCATGGCAGCAGCGGCTCACCCGGCAGGTGGCCTCCGCGTCGGCGGTCATCGCGAGATATTGCCCCGTGCGGTTTGAGGTGGTGGCGACTCGCCAATGGAATTCGGACAACGGCCTGAAAGACTACCGGCAATTGGCCACCGAGTTGCGTCGCGAAGTGCCTCCCCATCCGGCAAGCCTTGTGATCGGTTTCAGCAGCCAACTCCGCATCGGCCCGAGCAGCCGTCTGCCCCACGCCGACTCCGATCCGTTTTTCTCCCATCTGCTGTTGCCGGACATTCAGAAGAAGTTTTCCAGCGACGATCAACTCGTGTTCCTGGTGCATTCTTTGGGACATTATCTGGGAGGGGTCCACGGCGTCAGCCCCTGGTCGGTCATGCGCCCCAAACCCATCGATGGTTCGCCGGCCGCGGGAGAACCGGCGCTCGCGTTCGACCCGGTCAATGTGCTGATTCTCAATCTGGTTGCCCGGCAAATGCAGGGGCGCGACGTGCGACGTTTATCCGATCTTTCCCGCGGCACGCGACTCCACCTGGAGAGTATCTACGCGCGTATGGCGGCCTTGATACCCGACGACCCGTCGATCGCCCACCTTGTCGAACTGGCCGCTGATCCGAACACGGGGCAAATGCGTTACACGGCCGAATTGGCCGACGGGAGACTGCTGACCGACGATGAAGTGCTCTACTGGCACGCCACCCTTGCGCAGCCGCGGTTGGCCGGCGTGCCGCTGATGGATGCGACCACGGGGGTGCGTTGGATTCGCGACAACACGCTCGACCAGGGGACAGCACGGGCGCCGTACGTCGAGATGGTCGGCGGCGACCGGCTGCCGGGCCGCGTGACAACGCATCGCTCCGAGCATGACGGCGCCCCCGAGCATGAAGGACCTCGACGCGGGGAACCGCCTCACCTGGTCGTGACGCCGACGATTGAAGTCAACTGGCCCGAGGGTCCGCAACGCGCTACCGTGCGAGTGCGGACTCGGTGGATTCGACGGATCGTCTGGAAGCCGGAGGTTGGGGAATATCACCCGGGTCGGGTCTTTCTGCGCGACGGCCGAGAACTCGATTTCCGCGTCTTGCGATTCGAGGCCGAAACGGTCCGGCTCTTGTCTCGCGACGGAGTGCATACGGTCCGCTTCGCCGACATGGCCGAATTGCATCTGCCGCAAACCGACCCCTGGGAAGCCTATTTCGAGCAACTCGCCGTTCTCACACCCGAGGGGACCGATCGATTGATGCGATGGTCGACCGTTGGCGGACTCGAAGCGACCTGTTCGGCCGAACAGTTTCAAGCATGTCACACGGGCAGGGCCGAGAAGCCGGACCTGTGGTACCATGCCGCCCAGCCGGCCTGGAGTCTCGACCCGGTGTGGATTGCCCATCGCCGCATCGTGTTGCGACGCTACTTCGCCCCGCACGAGGTTCCCCTTTCGCTCATGTGGCCCAGCGAGGTCTCCCACCGCCCGTTCTTCGGCGGCGGTTGGACCTGGCAAGTCGATCGCAACGTGCTCGGGCAACCGCTGCATTGCGCCGGCCGGTCGTATGCGTCGGGGTTGGGGGTCCACGGAACCACCGAACTGCAATTCTCGCTACCCGACTGCGCGCGGACGTTTCGCACGCAATTGGGACTCGACCGGGCAGCGGGGCTTGGGGGCTACGTTCGGGCCGAAGTGTTGGCCGGCGGTGATCGCTTGACCTCGCTGTACCGAAGCGAGCCGATCGCCGGGTCGGTCGATGTTCTGGACACGGGGCCGTTGCCGTTGGGCGACGCTCGCCGGCGGATCGTCCTTCGGGCCGATGCCGCCGTGGACGATCCGCCGCGCGGAGCCGATCCACTGGACGTTCGCGATCTGTTCGATTGGCTCGACCCGGTCGTGTCTCTCGACCCGGCGGCGCTTCGCGAGGAAATCGTCCGCCGCGGGCCCCACGCGATTGCGGCCTGGAAAACCTGGGAGGTGGCCACGGGCGGAACCCCCGGTGCGAAGTTGGCGGTTCGCTGGGACACGACCGATCCCCAGCGGCCGGCGTATCGCTCGGCCATAGTCGTCGCCGGAGAGCCGGTCACCGTGTCGTCTCGGTTGCACGTCGGCAGCGACACCGATCGTCTGGTCATTGCCATCGCCCAGCCCGACCGCCGCGTGGCGGCAACGCTGGAAGTTCGCATCGACGGCCGATCGGCCGCCCGGTTCGAGGTGCCCACCGTCCTGACCGGCCAACCGCCCGAGCCGCTGAAAGTCGCGCTGGGCTCGCACGCCGGAAAGACGGTGCCGGTCACGATGATACTCTCCTGTCCCGGCGCCGGTTCGCTGGTCGAGTGGAACGATCTGCGCGTGGAGCGGTGAGCAACTTCCATGTTAGCCCGGTCGCAGGCGACTTGACCTTACCCACATTTTTGTTTTTGTAGTTCCGCGAGCAGTTCGGCTCCGCGGACCATATTCGTTAGTTTATCCCATCCGTTCCAGATGGTTTGCCAGCCGGGGTTGCCGTCGCTGCGACGGCCCAGGAAGCCG
>JABMRP010000501.1 GCA_013202535.1 Planctomycetota bacterium | reverse complement strand
GCCAGCGCCCGGGCGATTCCCAACCCGATACCGCTTCCTCCACCGGTCACCAGGGCCGCTTTGTTTGTAAGATCCATGAGGGTTTTCTCCTGAGAATGGCAGGCCGTCTCGCCGAACTCCCGCGGGGGTAGTCCGCGGCCCATGTCTTTCGCACCACGCTACCCGCCGGCGCGGGACCGCACAAGGGGGGCGGTGTTCCTCGACCAGATCCCGAGTCGTTTCGTATTTGCCCATCGCCGGATGGAATCGCGGTAGTTGCATGTCCTTTGCCGGCAACTACTTCCGTGGTGGCTATCGTATTTTCCCCAAAATAATGGGATTTTCCACCCCCCTACACTTTTCGACGTGCTACGTTTGTCTGGACGGCAGGATCGACTTCGACCGCTGGCCGTCCAAGCGGAGCGTGGCCCGTGACGTGAGATCGGGCGACCTTACTTGACAGGCTTCGGGCCTGCCACGTGAAGGGACAATGGAACCCGCCGTGTTTGCCAATGGGCAGCGGCTTCCATTGTGCCTTTTTACGTTGGGATGCGCGATCGGCTATCGGCACGGTGCCGATCGATCGTGTTTCCCGGCAGCCAACGTCGTGGCAGCGTAGAGGCGAACGAGTTCTCGGGCGTTTTTGTTTCCAGCGGAACTGTTCCCATGAATTGGAGAGGTGTCTGATGATGACTTGGTGCTGTGACCGTGGAGTGAGAAGCAAGCTGGCCGGACTGGCCGCGTTGACAATCCTGGCGGTTGCCCTGCCGATGGCCTATGCCTCGGAAGGCGGCCCCGACGTTACGCCCGACGAGGCGGTAACCCGCCTGCAAGAGGGCAACCAGCGGTATCAGGCGGAGGAATCGATTCACCCGCGGCTCGACGTCCAGCGGATGAGCGAGACGACCACGGGCGGTCAGCATCCGTTCGCCACGGTCATCACCTGCTCCGACTCCCGCGTTCCCGTCGAACACGTATTCGACCAGGGCGTAGGCGACATTTTCACGATCCGCGTGGCGGGTAACGTCTGCGATACCGACGAGATCGGCTCGATCGAGTACGGCGTCGACCATCTGGGCACGCCCGTGCTGGTCGTCTTGGGCCATTCCCACTGTGGCGCCGTGACGGCGGTGGTCACGGAGGCCGAACTTCACGGCAGTATCCCGTCGCTGGTCGACAACATCGGCCCGGCCGTCGAGGCGGCCCGTCATGCCCATCCCGGCATGGACGACAAAGAGCTGGTCCCCGAGGCCGTCAAGAGCAACGTCTGGCAATCGATCGACGATCTGTTCCGTGGCAGCCCGGCCACGCGCAAGCGGGCGGCCGCCGGCACGCTGAGGGTCGTCGGAGCCGTATATCACATCGAAAACGGCAGCATTGAGTGGCTCGGCGAGCATCCCGAGAAGAGCCGGCTGCTGGCCTACACCAGCGGCCCCAGCCACGGCAACGAACACGGCGCGGTCGCGGCAGCCAGTCACGGCGCACCCGCGGCGGCCGGACACGGCGCACCCGCGGCGGCCGGTCACGGTGACGCCCAGGGCGCGGATTATGCGAAACTGGTAGTCGAACACGTCCAAGCGGCCGTGCTGATCGATCCAGCCGAGATGGCCACGCTCGACACGGCCCGGCATCGCGAGGTCAAGGTCGAAGCGGCCCAACTGGGCGCCTCGGAGGACTCGTGGAGCTTGCTGTCGAAGATCCTCTTTGGCATGGTGCTGGTCGCCGCCGCGGGCATCGCGGCCTGGAAGACGGGCCAGTTCGACCGCTTCAACGTGGGTGCCAAGATGTACCTCGGGTTCGGTGCCGTCGTGGGCATCGTGCTGCTGGTCGGCATCTCCGGATGGCTCTCCCTCAGCGGCGTTAACGCCGAGGCCCGTCTCGAAGCCGCCGCGCTCGATCTGGACATGATGGCCGCCGAAATGGGCTCGTTGCAGAACGAGTTCTTGTTGGTCGGCATCGAAGACAAGGCCAGGGGCGAGGAGGTTCTCAAGGAGCACACCGCACTCGTCACTGAGTTCACGACCGGCATTGACGAGATCCTTACGCTTGATCTCAACGACGCCGAATCCGGCGCGCTTGCCAAGATCCAGGAGGCCACCGCCAATTACGACGAGTCGTTCGCCGAGATCACCGCTAAGTACCACGAAATCGAGGATCTCAAGGAGACGCTCGACGCGCTGGGCGAGAAGGTGGATACCCAGTTGGCCACACTGCTCCACGAGCATGAAAAAGACCTGGAAGAGCTGGAAACCACCGGCGCCTCGGCGGCCGAGATCGCCATGCAGACCCAGTTGATCGAGGCAATCGCCGAGTGTGAACTGCTCGCCGTGCGGCTGGCGCACGCCGAGATCGAGTTCCTGCTCGACAAGCGCATCGACCGGATCGCCACGATGGAGAAGGGGTTGGGCGAACTGCACGCCTATCTGACGGCCATCGAACACTTCATCCCCAAGGTGGCCAAGGACAAACACGAGGAAGAGGCCAACCTGGAACTGCTGGCCGAAGTTGAGAAGGAGATCGAAGAGTACTCCACCGAACTGTCCAAGATCATCCAGGACGAACTGATCGTCGGCAGCGATCTGGTCAAATGCAACGAAGATATCCAAGCGATCGGGTCTTGGGCCACGGCCCTCGCGGCCAATGCCGACAAGCGCGTCCAGCACACG
>JABMRP010000500.1 GCA_013202535.1 Planctomycetota bacterium | reverse complement strand
GGAAAACCCGGCCGTCACCGACGCCGGGCTGATCCTCGAAACGACCTCGGGTCGCGTCGCCGTTTCTCAACAGCACGAGCGGACACGTCAGGTGCGGTGCGACCCGGCCGAGACAGACGCGCTGGTCGTATCCGGTTCCCTTCACTGGGCGCGGAGCGAACTGGTGGGTCCGCTGAAGCAGGCCCTGCTTCACGTGGGCATGTGGGCCGTCGGCCGTTGGTGCCGCACCCTGGTTCGCCGGCTGTTACAGCGCCGCCTGATCACCGGCCGGCTGAAATGTCCGATTCACCTGACGCGGAGTTTCGACTTCTCCGCCGGCCGACTACGGGTGACCGACACGATCCGCCTCCAGGACGCCCGCCTGGAGGTGCGTCGGATGCACTTCGGCACCGATCACCAAACCGCCTACGTGGCCGCTTGCGGTGTGTACCAGCAGAGCGTCCTGCATCCCTGGACCGATCTGGAGCCCTACCTTCAGCGGCTCAACGCCGAACGGGAAGTAACGATCCAGCGGGAGTTCGACTAGCCCGTCTTCCAAAGGCTGTGCAGATTGCAGTAGGCACGCGCTGTGACTTCCTTGGCCTCGATCAGGAAGGTAGCCTCGGGTACCGCGTCCGCTTCCAGAAACTTCCGGTAGCTCTTGCCGTCGGCGATCAGTTCGATCCAGGTGATCCGATGGGCTCGGGTCATGGGGTGCGTCACTTCACCCACTTTCACTTTGTAGCCGCCGTCGATCTTCTCGACGACCGGCACGTGTTTGACCGCACCTTCCCCTTCGACCAATTCCTTGACCAATGTCATCGGCTTGCCGCAGTGAACAATCGGCGCTTCGCCCGGCTCGAGGATTTCGGTGATTGTGCCACACTCTTCACACCGGTAGATTTGCAGTCGCTTCTCCTGGGGAGGCTTCTCTTTGCCCAGGGCCACGCCGGCGGTGGCTACCGAGATCGTCCCCGCGCCGATCCCCGCCGCTGCCGAGAGAAATTCACGTCGTTTCATTGTGCTGTCCTTTCTTCTGCCGCGTACTACCGCCGCATCGTTGTCAAAAAACCGAGGGTGTTTCCGGGGAATCGTATCGATCGGCCGGTGGTGGGGCAATTCAAAAAACCCAGAAGATGAGACCGTGTCTCAATAGCATTCGGAATGGCGTGGCGGGCGGAGAAATGGCCCGGCTTTGCCCGGCGCACCCGCTGTCGGCCCACATAGAACAGGGGGATTCAACGCGGTCAGCGATACGCGCCCGCCGGTGGACACCTGCGTAACAGGCACCCATTAAGCTGCTTCGAGCCTCTCCAACACGTCGCCGACCTTCAGCGCCGTCTTGTAGATGATCGTCCCGGCCGGCAGTTCGCCAAGCGACTCCCGGGCCGCCTGGGCGACGGCCAGGAGGATGCGATGCTGCTGGAAGAGTTGCAGCGTGGCGCGCTTCGCCTCGAGATACTCGGGCGTCCAGAAGCCGACGATCTCCATGAGCACCGTGCGGCCGTCCTCGTGGCGGAAGACGAAGTCGGGCACGAATACCTTTTGACGGTGGTGCAGGATCTCGCCCTCGCGATCCAGCCGCCAACCGTTACGCGGCTCGGTACCCCACTTCGAGGCAAACGACTCTTCCACCGTCGAATCGAACTCCGCCGCCGGCGGCAAGTGGCTCGATAGCCCGTCGTCGCCCGAGAGGTCCAGCCCCACCGAAAACCCGCGCCGGCGGGTGCGGATCACCGCGTGCATCCGCCAACCATCGCAAGCGATCATCGCCGGCAGAAATCGGGCCATCGCCGCCCCGTAACGCCGGGTCGCCCGAAGTACCGACGCCGGGCCGTCGAAGCGGATCACGTATCGGCCTTCGCCGCGGCGGGTGATCGTGTGCATCAGCCGGGCCAGCTTGGCGTAACGCAGAATCGTCTTGAAGTCGGCGCCCGCCCAGACGGTCATCGACTCGGCGTCGAACAGGGCCGCCTGCACCTGGGCCACGTTGTATCGGGCCAACAGGGCGCCGGCGTCGGGATAGTCGTCGAACTTCTCCAGGCGATGAAACTCGAAGACGTCGGCGAATAGTTGGCGGTCGATCTCGCTCCAGGTTTGCCCCAACTGTCGGGCGATTTCGGCTTTGACCGACGTCTCCTCCCGCCCAAACAACTGATCGGCCCGGCGTACCAGCGGATGCTTCTCGGCCGCCAGATGGAACACGCGTCGCCGCAACTCGGCCGCTTTGCCTCGACGGTCCCGTTCGTAGCTGCTGCGATCGTCGAGCAATTTGCAGAAGGCCGCGATCCGCCGCGCGGGGCAATCGCCTTCTTCTTCAAACACGGCGGCCACCGCACGATGCAGCTCGCGGCGAGTTCGCCCCACGCCCACCCGATAGACCCGCAACATCCGCTCGGCATAGCCGGCATACTGCCGGTGCGTCTTCCGCGAGAGCCGATCGGGGAGAATCCGCCCTCCCTGATACGTTGCGATGGCGTGTTCCCGTCGGAGCATGGGCGTGGCCGCGGAGAGGGGCGATGGGGTCTGTCACGGAATCAACTGTAACTTGAAATCTCGGTGCTGACAACCGAGATTTCAAGGGGCGCAAAATCGCTCGCTGCCCCC
Organism: Planctomycetota bacterium; assembly: GCA_013202535.1. GTDB lineage: Bacteria > Planctomycetota > Planctomycetia > Pirellulales > Thermoguttaceae > JABMRP01. Next base: position 730 of record JABMRP010000500.1, on the reverse strand, counting down.
TCACAACTTCCGATGCCGCACCTTTTCATACGCGTCGCTGTCGCGGCGGCGGCGGGAGCGGTGCTCTTCCTTGGTGCCGGCGGAGATCACTTCGTAGAGCACGGCCCGGGCGTTGCCCACTTTGCGCAACACGCGGCCCAGACGCTGCTTCGCCTGGCGGCTCGAACCGCTGCCGCCGAGCACGATGGCGACTTTTACCTCGGGCAGGTCGACGCCTTCATCCAACACGCGGTTGGCCACCAGCGCCGGATAGCTGCCGTCTTCCAGCCCGCGGAGAATCTCCAGCCGCTCCTTCTTTCCACAGTGGCTCAACAGGCAGGGGATAAGAAACCGGCGCGAGACGTCCCGGGCCATGGCGTTGGTGCCGGTGAAGACCAGGCACGGCTCGCCGGAGTGCAGGCGGAAGAGGTCCTCCAACACGCGGAGCTTCTCCTCGGCCCGTTCCTCGATCGACTTCTTCGCGTGAAACGCTTTCATCGCCCGCCGTGCCTCCGGCGCGTCGGCCGTCTCGGCGCAGAGATCCTCCCAGTCGTACTCCGGTTCGGTCTTGCGCCGTTCGATGACGTAACGCCGCACGGTTTGCGAAAGTTCGTCGTAGCGGTGCTGTTCCTCGGACGAGAGATGGATGGGGATGCGCACCACTTCGTAGTCGGCCATCGAACGGCCCTTGGCCGCCGAGACGGACATCTCGTAGACCACCGGTCCGATCAACTGCTCGATATCGCCGGTG
>JABMRP010000051.1 GCA_013202535.1 Planctomycetota bacterium | reverse complement strand
AGGCTCGGGAGACGGCCACCGACGCAGCCGAGCGGGTGCGCAACACGGCCCCCGAGGCGGCCCAATCCGTCGACCAGGCGACTCCGTCGCTCGAAGCGGCCGAAAAGGAGCTTGCCGCCGCGGGCAAACAGCCGGGCGAACCGTCCCGCCAAGGGGCCGCCCAAGCCGCCGAGCGGGCCGAGGAAGCCGCCGATCACCTCGCCCGGGCCAGCGAGCAACTGCGACAGAGAATCGGCCAGACGGCCCGCGACATGGACGATCTCGCCGGGCGACAAATCGAGCAGGCCGAAGCCGCACAACAAGCCTTGGAAGAATCCGTCGCCGCCGGGCCCGAGCCGATGGGCCGCCGTCTTGAGGACCTGGCCGAAGCACGCCGGAAGGTCGAGCAGGCCGCCGCCGGACAGCTTCGCTCTGCCGGCGACCCGGAGGCTGCGCGGCGGATGGAACTGGCAGCCGGCATTCGGCAAGCTCTCCAGCGGCAAGATCGGGCCGATCAGGCGGCACAGCGTTTCGACCAGGGCTCCACCGCCAGTCCCTTGGAGGCCGCGGCCAGGCAAGAGGAAGTCGCCGAAGCGGCCGGCCAACTCGCTCGGCAGGCCGCCGGAGAAACGGGTGACAATCCTCCGTCCCCGTCCGCCGATCCGCTGGCCCAAACGCTGGGCCGCGCCGAATCCGTCGCACGGCAAGCGGCGCGCGACCTGGAAGGCGGGCAAGCGACGCCGGCCCAAGCTGCCCAAGAGCAAACTCGTGCCGCCCTGGAGCAAGCACTCCAGATGGCTCAGAAGCAGCCCGGCCAATCACCCAACGGCTCTGCCGATCCGGCCGGCCAGGCACGGGTGGGCCAGGCGATCCACCAAGCGAGGCAACTGGCCGGGCGAGACGCACCCGAGGCCGCGGCAACACTCGGCGAAGCGGCCGAATCGTCGGCAGCAGCCGAGCAGAAGGGTGCCACAGGCAACTCGCAAGGCATGGCCCAAGCCCAGCAGGCCACCTCCGAGCAGCTTGCCAAGGCGAGCGAACAACTGGATGCCGCCATGGGGCAGCTTGCCGGGCAGGCCGCGGCGGGCATGACCCAGCAGGCCCGTCAGGCCGGCGGTCTGGCCGAGGCGGCAATCCCGGTCGATCCGGAAGCCACTGCCGCCTTGCAGCAGGCAGAGAACCGGGCCGGCCAAGCAGCGGCACAGGGTTCGCCCACGCCCGATCAAGCGGGAGCCGCCGAGAAGGCCGTTGCCGGCGCGTTGCGGCAGGCGGGCGCCGAACTCGATGGCCGACAGCGCCAACTCGCCGCCCAGCAAGCCCAGGCGAGGGAAATGGGCCAACTTGCGGGTCAGTCCTCGGCGGCCGCCTCCGACGCACTGGCCCAATTGGCCGAGAGTTCGGCTGCGCCATCGGCCGATTCCGGTATGCCGGGACCGTCCGCTCCGTCGCCGGCCGATGCTGGAGAAAATCCACCCCCTTCGGCAGACCACGCTTCGGGAGACCCGTCAGGCGGAGGCAATTCCAGCCAAGCACAGCGGAATTCGGGCCCCGCAACTTCGGCCGGTGCCCCGGGGTCGCGTCAGGGCGACACGCAAGTCGACCGCCTGCAGTTCGACCGGCAACCCTGGTTCGCGGAACTTCCGCCCGGGATGCGGTCCGCCATTCGCGCCAACGCGCGGTCCCAACCGCCCCGCGGTTATGAGGAACGACTGCGCCGCTACTTCGAGAGCCTCGACTGAGGCTACGCCTGCTCAGTTGGCAATTCGAGGAGCACGGGAAGATCGGCCGGGGCGAGTGAAACGGGCTTCCCCACCTCCTTCGGAACTTTCATCTCGTAGTTGTAGTCGACCAGTTCTCTCCACAGGCAAACCGTGGCGATTACCAGTGCCACGAGCGACAGGCCGAGAACGACGGTATACGGGTTGGCCTGGGCGATCTTGTCAAGGAGGCCCGCCTCGCGCTGCTCGTCCAGCGCATCGTCCTCCTCCAACTCTTCGGTCGCCCCGTCGAGTTCGTCCGGCTCTCCGACATCGGCCCCGGAAACTTCCTCGAAGGAAGCAAACGTCTCTTCCTCGTGTGTCTCTTCGTTTGTCTCTTCACCGGGCAACTCGAAGTTCGAGAAGTCCGGAGTTTCGCCTTTGCTGGCCACGGTCATTGCCTCCACTCGCTCGAACCGTCCGGGACGGGCACTTCGTTGCCCACCCGCCCGACGGCAAGTAATGATCCCAGGCTCTTCCACGAACAAGAGCCCTCTACAGGCATTATAGCTACACAACCCCATGCGTGTCACGTAAAAACAACTCCACAGAGGGGGTAAATCTCGAAAAACTGCGTGGACAAGGCAAATTGAGTGGACCTGAAGACCCCTGATCGAGTGACTCCCGGGGACGGCATTACGCTTGGGGTTACCATCGGGCCGTGACTAATCCGGGCTATCTCGCATACCAGGCGATCAGTGGAGACGATTGCCTCAAGCGCCCAATCGCGGCCACTCGTTGTCGATGACGCCAACCGGCCAGCGGGGCGTAACCTGGGGCCCGATCCAGTGCGCCGACAATCGCGAGCATCTGATTCTCGTCCGGCGGATCGTCCTCGGCGGTCAACCGCAGCATCCACAGAGCCACCGGATACGCCAACGCCAACGCGCGAAAACTCTCGACCACCGGCCATCGCCGCCGGCCGAGTATGGCATACGCCTTCGATGCAGTCACGGTTTGGAAGTAAGCCGCCAGCGGCCGCATGACCGGCTCGGGCAGAGGGCCCAGGGGCTGTTCCAGATCTTCGAATCGCCGCGTCGAAAACGCCGGAGACAAGGGCGGGACCCGGCCTCGGCCGCGGGCGATGGTCCAGGCGTTGCCCATGCGGCGCCACCACTGGCCCAGCGACTTGTGGGCCACGTACTCCCGGTGCAGCGGTACGTGTTCGATGGCGATCTGGCGAAAAAACCCGGCGGCCAGCCGCTTAGGGGCCATTCGATTGCGAAACACTTCACCCGACACCTCCGGCGCCGAACCTTCCAGCATATGCAGCAGTTCGGCCCGTTGGGCGTCGTCCATTTTCGACAGACGGCATTCTTCCAGCAGATCGCAGAACTGGGTCGCGTGGACGAGCCGTCGCACCAGCGGAAACTGTTCGTCGAGCATCAGCCGCTCGATCACGTCGGTTACCCGGAGGAATTCCTTCCACGAACCGCGGTATCGGCGGGTAATCGGCGGAGGCGTCGGAGCGCGGAGCCCGCCGGGGCGTTGCTCGATGAGTCGGGCGAACTGCCGCAGATGCTCATCCAGCGGCCGTCCCCGATCGGCGGCGGCCGACGGACAACTTCGCCGCGCCGTGAGATACGCGAATTGCTCCAGCGGCACCCCTTGCAGGGGAAACAGTTGGCAGGTCAGCGGCTTCGCCTCGGCGCCGTGTTCTCGATGGATGCGGCAGCCGCCGTCGGGGAGCAGGAACACGCAGGTCTCGTCGTTGCGGTGGGCCAGACGATACCGCCGGCCGAACGGGCGCTGTCGCACGACGGTTTTCACGCCACGCATCTCGGCGTCGTCTTCCCAATGCTGCTCGGCGATACGCTTCCGCTCGGCATCGTTCAGCGGGATCACGCTCCCCCGGCAGCAGACATCGCAGCCGTGGCAGTCCCAGCGTTGGGCAATCGGCAAGGTTCGGACGGGTAGGGTCATGGTCTTTGGAGTGCGATGACTCGTCGTCGCTTTCCTTTTCCCTTGGATTGGAAATCGGCCGGGCTTTCACGTAGCGAGATGTTTGGCAAACCTCGGTCTCCGTCGAGCCCGGTACGAACTCGCGGGATCAACGGAAAAGGAAAGCGATGACGAGTCATCGCACTCCAAAGACATTTCCTCACATCCTCCTACCGCCGCATACAGCAAACTTTGAACTTTCGCCCCGAACCACACGGGCACGGAGCATTGCGACCCACGCTGCGCGGCTCTCCCCGGGCGGCTTGCTGCTTGTCTTGTTGTTCGGCTCGCAATCGGTGCATCACCCCGGTGGCCGGACGCCCGGCTTGCACCTCGGCGGCCATTGCCCGCATGTGGGGGGCGATATGCGAGAAAAACGCCTTGTATCCCGGGCAGAGGAAATGCAGCCCCGGCCGGCCGTCGGGAGTATACGCGAAGCGATCCTTGGGACACAACCCGTTGCAGGCAAACAACACCTCGCAGCGGCGGCAAACCTCCGGCAGCGTCGTCTCCTTCTCCGTGCCAAATTGTTCCTGCCGGGCCGAGCCGGCAAGCTCGGCGATGGGCGTCTGGTGGATGTTTCCCAGCAGGTGGGCCGGGTCGACGTAGTGATCGCAACTGTAGAGATCGCCGTTATGCTCGATGGCCGTTGCCCGGCCGCAATGCTTGGCGTGGACACACAAACTCGCACCCGCCCCGGCCCAAGCGCCCAGCGCCTGATCGAAGTCGCGAACGAAGATTCGCCCCACGTCGTTGCGTACCCAATCGTCGAACACGCCGATGAGACACGCTCCGAGTTGCCCCGGCAAAACGCTTCGCTCACTAACCATGGCCTCCGGCGGCATGTCGGCACGCGGCCGCACGTCGCCGCAACGTTCGACGATGGGGATGAACTGAATGAACCGGACTCCCAGCTCGCGCAAGAATCGGTACACCCGAAGCGGATGATCGGCGTTGTGCCGATTGATACACGTCAGCGCGTTGAACTCGACCCGATGCTCGCTCAACCGCTGCACCGCGGCCGTCACACGTCCCAGGGTACCGTCGCCCTTCTTGTCGCGACGATACTTGTCGTGCAGATCGGCCGGACCGTCGATCGAGATACCCACCAAGAAGTTGTGCCGCCCGAGAAACTCGCACCAGGCGTCGTCGAGCAGAATGCCGTTGGTTTGCAGCGAATTGTGAATGCGCCGCCCCGGCGGGGCGTGTTGCTTCTGCAGCTCGACCACCCGGGCAAAGAAATCCAATCCCATCAACGTCGGCTCGCCCCCCTGGAAGGCGAAGTCGATCTCCTCGACCGAGTCCGGCTGCGCGGCGATGTACTGGCCGATATACGCTTCGAGCGTCTCGTCGGACATCCGCCATGATTCGTCCGCCGGGTAGAGGGATTGCTTGCGGAGGTAGAAGCAATAGGCACAGTCCAAGTTGCAGATCGGCCCGATCGGCTTGGCCAGGACATGGAGCCCGAGTTGTGAGAAAGCGGGTGCGGTCATGCCACCGGTCCGAGACGCGGCCCCCACTCGGTGGCCAATCGCCGGCCCGCGACGGAAAGCCTCTCTTGCTCTTCCGGCGACAGCGGGCGGTAGTTTTTCGCCATCGCGACGTTCCGAAGGACCTGCTCGCCGTCGTGCGCCCCGATATTCAAACTGGTCACGCCGGGCAGTCCCATGGTGTAACGCACGGAGAGTTCGCGATACTCGTCGTCGAGTTGCGAGCGTCGCGGCGGACCGTTGTAATTAGGAAATCCGCCCTGGATGCCGCCGTACACTTTCATCGCCACCACGCCCACGTTGTGCTTCCGCGCCAAGGGCAATACACGCTCCTCGACACCGTACGTGTAGCGGTCGGCGAAGTTGAGCACGATCAACACGACGTCCAGCTTATCCGACTCGATAAACGGCCCGAAACGGTCGACCAGCGCGTGACCCGAGGCGCCCACGAAGCGGATGGTGCCCTTCTCCTTCTGCTTCAACAGCCAGGTGAATACGCCGTCGTCGTCCCACGCTTTCTCGACGTCGCGCGAGGCCAGGTTGTGGAAATAGAGCAGATCGAGATAGTCGGTCTTGAGCAACTGGAGCGACCGGGCCAACGATTTCTCGGCCGCCGGCACGGTATCGGCCCAAACCTTGGTGGCCAGAAAGACGTCCTTCCGACGGCTTCCCAGGGCCAAACCGACGCCCTCCTCCGCGTTGCCGTAGATGGGAGCCGTGTCGACGAAGTTGATCCCCGCATCGAGGCCCGTATTGACCACGTCGGCCACCTGCCGAGCGCCGATTTCGCGAGAATGCCCACAGGGAGCCGTTCCCAGCGTGATCGCCGTGACGCTCTGTTTGGTCTT
>JABMRP010000499.1 GCA_013202535.1 Planctomycetota bacterium | reverse complement strand
GTGGCGAACCGGATGGAGCCTTGGGTGCGGCGGCGATTTTCCCGACCCCGGCGGTGGTAACTTCCTTGGCTATCTGTCCGGGGACGGACTCTGCGCCAACGGCGGCCACGCTCGCCGGCGGTGTCGGCAGACCTACTTTCGGTGCGTCGCCCGGCAGCGGAACGTTTACAGAGACGCTGACTTCGCTGGCCTTGGCGACCTGGTGTGTCACGGTGATCGCCGAAGCGAGCGAGTGTTGCGACAAACGGGCGGTGGGCGCCGAGAGGCGGGAGGTGCCGGCCTTGGACGAAGGAGCGGTTGACCGGACCGGACCGGTGCGCACCGACTTCAGCGAGGCCACTGCTGAAGAGGCAGGACTGGCTTCGGTCTGTTTTGCGGCGGACTTGATCTTTGGCGACGCGGGACTGATCACGACGTCCGCAATCGCCGGAGCCGGAAGAGCAACCTGCGGCGAGACTTTGCCCAGCGGTCTGGCGATTTCGGCGGTCGAGCCTGTCATCGCCAGCGACTTCCCTGAGGGTTCGACCGAGGGCACGGCAAGCTTGGCGGATCCGGCGGTTGATGTCGGCTTGGACGCCGCGGCCCGGGAACTGCCCGCAGGCTTGTCTGCCGAGGCGGTGTCCGTCGGCTCCTGGGCGGCTTTGACCTTGGATGGCTTAATCTTCGGTCCGCTGAGATTCATGGCGACGTCAACCACTTTTGGGGTGGGGGTATCTGCCTGTGCGACAGCATCGCCGAGAGGTCTCTCGGCTCGCGTGGGTCCGGACTCGGCTAGCAGCGAATCGCTGTCGGCCTGGACGGTCGGTGTCTTGATGCGAGCCGATCCGGCACGGGCGGCTGAAGCGGCGATTTGCTTACGCTCGGCGCCGGTGGGTTCGGCGACCTTGACGGTAGTTGCCCCCGCAGACGGCGCCTCCTTGATGGGATTGCTGCTGCGTTTTGGGGCCGCCAGTGCAATACTCATTTCCGTCAGTTTCGGCGCGGGAATGTGGTCCCGCCTCTGAGCATCTCCGAGGGGGCGTGATACTTCTGCAACATGGGCCAACGTATCGGATACGGATTTTGTCGTTTCCGTCGGCAGGCGTGTTGAGTCGGGGCGGGTGGTCTTGACGATCGCACTTCGCTGCCGCGCCTGGTTCGCACTGGGGGGAGTCGAGGCGGTCTGCGGTCTGGCTTCGACCTGTTTCGCCGCAGCCTTGATCTTTGGCGACGAGGGACTGACCACGACTGCCACAACCACCGGCGCCGGCAAGGCCACCTGCGGCGAGACTTTGCCCAGCGGCTTGGCGATTTCGGCAGTTGAGCCCGTCATCGCCAGCGACTTGCCTGAAGGTTTGACCGACGGCACGGCGAGCTTGGCAGATCCGGCGGTTGATGTCGGCTTGGACGCGGCTGCCCGGGAACTGCCCACAGGCTTGTCGGCAGAAGCGGTGTCCGTCGGCTCCTGCGCGGCTTTGATCTTGGATGGATTGATCTTCGGTCCGCTGAGATTCATGGCGACGCCAACCACTTTTAGGGTGGGGATATCTGCATGTGCTACAGCATCGCCGAGGGGTCTCTCGGCTCGCGTGGGTCCGGACTTGGCCATCAGCGAATCGCTGTCGGCCTGGACGGTCGGTGTCTTGATGCGGGCCGATCCGGCCTTGGCGGCTGAAGCGGCGGCCTGTTTTCGCTCGGCGCCGGTGGGTTCGACGACCTTGACGGTAGTCGCCGACGACGACGGCGCTTCCTTGATGGGATTGCTGCTGCGTTTTGGGGCCGCCAGTGCAATACTCATTTCCGTCAGTTTTGGCGCGGGAGTGTACTCCTGCCTCTGGGCATCACCGACCGGGCGTGAAACTTCTGCCGCATGGGCCAGCGTATCTGGCACGGATTTTGTCGTTTCTGTCGGCAGGCGTGTTGAGTCGGGGCGGGTGGTCTTGACGACTGCCGTGGGCTGCCGCACCTGGTTGGGGCTGGGGGGAGTCGTGGCGGTCTGCGGCTTGGCTTCGTCGCTGCGGATCTTGACTTCCGGCGGGGTCAGCTTTATCGCCAGTTCGGACATATGCACCGTCGGCGTGGGCGTCGCAACCTGCTCGGGTTTGATCTTTGGTTCATCCTTCGGCTTGTCCGGCTCGGAGATGTACTCGACAGGCCTCCTCCGCGCCTCGGGCACGTCCGTATCGATGCGCTTGACCTCTTCCTGGACGGGCTGGAACTCCGTATTCAGCCGAGCGATTTGGGTCTGGCTCGGTGCGGCCGGAGCCAGATCGGCAAGCTGGTGACGGACCTGCGTTCTTACCTCGAGTTGCTTGTCGGCTATGAGATCCAGTTCGACCTCGTCGGGCTCGTCGACAACGTACTGGTATATCTCCTGGGATACCTGTGCCAGCGACAGCATCAGCGTCAGCAGCAGGTGCAGCAGCAACGCCACAACAAAACACTTCTGCAGCATGCTGAGGTGCTTGTATCCGCCGGCGCGGAGGAACAGCATGAGCGGTATGAGCAGTACAAGCGATGCCAGCAGCACCCAGACGCTCCATCCAAGCGTCGGCAGACCCCGCCCGACCCGGCTTGCGTAGACCTCGTGCGATTCGCTTGTGTAGAGGTCGTAAGTACCCTCCTCGCCGCCATCGCGGTCGGAGCTGAAGTAGAGCATGAAGCCGCCCTTGGTCAACTGCGGGTCGGTCTCGTTGCCTGCGGTGTTTACCTCGGCCCCGAGGTTTTCGAGGCGCTGGCAGCGGCCTTCTGTGATTCTGGCGCGGTACAGATCGAAACCGCCCTGCCCGCCGGGACGGTTGGACGCGAAGTACAGGAAATCTCCCCACGGCGAGACGCACGGCGTGCCCTCGTTGTGCTCGGTGTTGACGCCCTGCAGTTCGAGGGCTTGCTCGGCGTGTATCTTCAATCGTGCGGACGGCACGGTCGTCGGCTGGCTGGTCTCGGTCGTCGGCAGGGCTTCGGCGAAATCCACGTCCGTGGAGAACAGATCGTAGTCGCCGAGCTGTCCCTGGCGGATGGTGGCCCGCCACTGAATCCTCTTGCCCATGCGTTCTGCGGCTTTGCGGTTCGAGGCGAAATACAGTGTCCGAT
>JABMRP010000498.1 GCA_013202535.1 Planctomycetota bacterium | reverse complement strand
GCCCTGAAGAACTGGGGATACGGTCTGGCCTCGGTCCGCTTTATCTGCGGCACACAGCAAATCCACAAGCAACTGGAAGCCGCCCTCAGCCAGTTCCTGGAAACCGACGACACGATTCTCTACTCGTCCTGTTTCGACGCCAACGGCGGGCTGTTCGAGACGCTGCTTTCGGCCGAAGATGCCGTCCTCTCCGACGAACTCAACCACGCCAGCATCATCGACGGCGTGCGGTTGTGCAAGGCGCGGCGATTTCGCTACAAGAATAACGACATGGCCGACCTTGAGGCCAAGCTCAAGGAAGCCTCCGACGCCCGATTCCGCATGATCGCCACCGACGGCGTCTTCTCGATGGACGGCTATATCGCCAATCTGGCGGGCATCTGCGATCTGGCCGACAAGTACGACGCGCTGGTGATGGTCGACGACTCGCACGCCGTCGGGTTCATGGGCACGCGAGGTCGTGGAACCCCCGAGTTTCACGGTGTAATGGACCGCGTCGACATCATCACCGGAACGTTGGGCAAGGCGCTGGGGGGGGCCAGCGGCGGCTATACCAGCGGGCGCCGCGAGATCATCGACGTACTCCGCCAGCGAAGCCGGCCCTATCTCTTCTCCAACACGGTCGCCCCGTCGATCGTTGGCGCGTCGCTCAAAACACTGGAACTGTTGAGCGGGTCGACCGATTTACGCGACCGGCTGGAATCGAACACCCGGATGTTTCGCCAGGGGATGACCGAGCGGGGGTTCGATATTCTGCCCGGCGAACATCCCATCTGCCCGATCATGCTGGGCGACGCCGCGCTGGCGGGCCGAATGGCCGACGCGATGCTCGAGCGGGGCGTCTACGTCGTCGGGTTTTCCTATCCGGTGGTACCCAAAGGCAAAGCGCGTATCCGCGTGCAAGTCTCCGCGGCCCATACGCCGGAAGACCTGCGATTTGCCATGGAAGCGTTTTCGGCCGTCAAGGAAGAACTGGGGCTCTGAGCTTTACCGAAGCGACTCCAACAGACGCTTCTTGGCCACCTCCAACGACAGGGGCATCGGCAAGTACGTCGCCAGTGCGCCGGCCAGGGTCGATCGACTGCGCACCAACGGCGTGCTGCCGGTAACCTGCTCGCGCCCGGCTTTTCCCTGATCGAAGTGGATTCGCTTGAGGATTCGTCTGACGGCGTCGACGCGTTTGGCCTCCTCTCGCAAGGCCGCGAGGATTTCCCGGTTACGGCCTTCCAGCGCGGCCAACTCGTTGTTCAACCGGACCAGCAGCGCCATGGCCTGATCCGCCTCGATCACGGCCCGACGAAGGTGGACTTCCCATCGGGCCGCCTCGGCGAGGAGATAATGTCGCCGATGGGGTTCGGTGTCCGGATGTTCGGCCACCGCATACAACTCGCGGATCCGCTGATCGATGCCGGCCGCCTCCCGCCGAAAGTCGGTCAGCCGGCGCTGCGATTGGGCGATCGCCGAGGATATCTCCCGGCCCTTGGCCAGTACCTCCTGCCGCTCGTAGTCGAGCCGCTTCTCGGTCTCCCGTTGCTCGGCCTCGGCCGCCTCAAGTTGGGCCGCCGCTCGTTGCTCTTCCTCCTGCAGGGCCCGCATCAAGTCTTCCTTCTTTCGCGTGCCGGTCTCGACCGCTTCGATCCGCATGCCGTCGGCCTCGCCGAGCAATTGGCGATGTCGCTGTACCACGTCGGCGAGGCCCTCATCGAAGGCGGCTCGTCGGGTCGACGTCAGTCGGGCGACCACGCGGCGCTGGCTTGCCGCCAGCCGACTTGCGTTGACGTCGGCGGCAGCCGGCCCGGTCAGATATCCCACCAAAGCGCCGAGAAAACGGGCCGCTTCTTGGTTCTCGGTCTCGGCCTCCCCCTCGGCGTCCTCGGCCGGTAGCCGCCGGCCGAGTGCTTCCATCTCGACCATCGCGACGTCGAATTGCTTATCGCGCGCCAGCAACCAGATCTGGGTCTCCCAGGCGGGTAGGTTCTGTTTCGGAGATCCCAACGCTTTGCCGAGCCACTCGGCCGCCTCGGCATAGTGAAGCTGTTTGATCTGCACCAGCGCATAGGCATAAGCGACCCGCCGGTCGCCGGGAGCCCAGTGTTGGAGTCGCTCGAATTGCGTTTTCGCCTCGCTCCGAGTGGCGGCCGACCATCCCAATTCCAGGAGCTTCGCGATCTCCTGCGGGAGCGTCGATTTGCCTGCTTGTGCCAGCGCCGCCTCCGGCAGTTGCCCCAACATCAGCACCACCAGCAGCACGACCACCGCCGCACGACATGCCCGGGTCATTATCCACCTCCCGTCTCAGTGTTCCATCGAAATAGACTCCCCACAAGAATAGACTCCCCCACAAGAAGGGTTTATGCACTTATCATACCGCTTTGCCGCGGCGGGAACAAGCGAGTCAAACTGACGGAAGTTCGGATGATAGGGATTGGGGGGTCTGGGTAAATAATTGTCGTCGGGGTATTGCAAACCAGCCGAAGATGAGATAGTGTCCACTAACCCCTACAGATCGTGCTGTTTAGCCATTTTGTCTACATCCTTGATTCGACGGAGGAATCTCATGTTGGTACATCGACCGCTTTTCTGGTTGTCGGCCGTGGCTGTGCTGATTGCATCGACCCAAGCGGATGCCGCCCGGAGGCGTTCGGATCCGTGTGCTCCGGCCGTTTGCGATCCACCGGCGGTTTGCCAGCCGCCACAAGAGTACGTCGAGAAGACGGTCTGCGTTCCGACGATGGTAACTGAAATGCGGAAGATCAAGACCACGGTGTGCTGCCCGGAAGTTCGCCGCCAGACGATCAACACCACACGTCGGGTTCCCGTAACCAAGATGGTCAAAACGCAATGCACGGTGATGGTGCCGGAGGTGCGCACGCGTACCGAGAAATGCATGGTCATGAAGCCCGAGTGGAAGACGGTCACCAGGCAATGCACGGTCATGGTGCCGCACACGGAGATGCGTCAGGGCACGCGTACCGTATGTAAGATGGTGCCGGTCGAGCGAACGCGCACGATCTGCGAAGATCAGGGACACTGGGAAGAGCGAACAGTGGAACCGGACGTTTGCAAACCGGCGGCGTGCGAACCGGTGGCCTGTGCCCCGGCGGCCTGCGAACCGGTGGCCCAACCCCGCACGTGCCGAGTTTGGGTTTCCAAGCCGGTGAGGCGAGAAGTCAAGTATACGTGCATGGAACCGAAGACGGTCCAGGAGAAGTGCTGCTACTCGGTGACCGTTTGCAAGCCGGAAACCCGCTGCTACACGGAGCGCGTGTGTACGTACAAGCAGGTTTGCCAGACCCGGAAGGTCTGCTACACGGTCTGCGTTCCCAAGGTTCAGACCCGATGCACGCCGGTCACCACGTACAAGTGCGTCCCCTGCCAGAAGGTCGTATGCACCACGGTGATGGTTCCCCGCGAAGTCGAGCGGACGGTTTGCGTGCAGGTGTGCAAGATGGTTGAAAAGACGGTCCGGGTTCCGGTCTGCAAGCCGCCGGTCGAGGTCTGCAAGCCGGTCAAGGTGTGCGAACCGGTCGAGGTT
>JABMRP010000497.1 GCA_013202535.1 Planctomycetota bacterium | reverse complement strand
TTGGCCATCCAGCCGTTGTTCACCGCGAACAAGTTGCCGCGGACCTGCAGCCGGATCTGGTAGAGCCGCATCATCTGCTCGCGGGGGAGCATCTCGTGGAGCGCCTTGCGGGCGTTCTCGTCGAGCCCGTCGCTCAGCTCCCTCATCTTGGCGTAGCGCGCTTGGCGATCCTCAATGTCTCCCAGAGCGGTGTACTTCTCGCGTGCCTCGGCACGGGCCTTTTCACCCATCTCCTTCACTTTGCCGAGGTGTTCATCGCTCAGCTTCAACTCCTTCTGCACGGCCTCGACCCCGAGCAGACCCAGGAAACTGCCTCGCATCCCGCCCCCGCGCCGCTGCGCCTGGGCATCGCTGACCAACACCGCACCCAACGCCACGGCCACTCCCATCACCAGCCAAATTCGAACTCGGCTCATCACGCGCTCCTTATTCAGTGCATCAACAAAGAAGAACTCCCCCCCGCAACCTACAGCCCGAATTGTCGGCGGGACCGAGGCGGGTGTCAAGCGTTTCCCCAGAAGTTGGCCGCGGGTGCCACAAAAGGCAGGATCTCCGGTCGGCCTGGCGCCGATGATCGTCGGCGGGAGAACGGCAAGGGCGAGCCCCTCGCTCGGCGTTTCACGTCGGGGTGTCTACTTCCGAGTAGATTTTCACCGTGCCCAGCAGCCGGTTGGCGGCCGCTGAACTGTGTCACCAAGTTGACGATCTCTGAGGTTCGGAGGGCCGGGGGCCTCGTTGTTGTACACAAATCCCGCCGGGCAAGCCGGCGGGATCTTGAAAAATGGAGGAGAGCTTTTGAGTATTGACAAAGACTACCTGCTGGTCATCACCTCGGCGGAAATTGGGGCCGGGGCGCCCGACTTGGGGGCGAAGCTGGCCGAGGTGTTTTTCGGCGTGTTGGCGGAAAGTCCGTCCCGCCCGGCCAAAATGATCTTCCTCAACTCCGGCATCCTCCTGACCACCGCAGGATCGCCCGCGGAAGACCAACTCAAGAAGCTGGAAGAGGAGGGCACGGAAATCAGTTCCTGCATCACCTGCCTCACCTACTTCGACCGGATGGAAAAGGTGGTTGTGGGCGAGCGGAGTAACATGAAGGAAACGGTGAGTTCCCTGGCCGGCTTTAAGAAGGTGGTCACCATCTGACGTCCACGGACAGCGACGGTCCCCGTTTTCCGCTTTCTCGCCGGACGAACGCACTCCAGCCTGGGAGTCCTCCCGCTTGCCCACCGTGCGGACGGTGTTCGCGCATCGTGTACCCCCCCTGGTAGACAGAAAAGTTCGCGCGGGCATACCCCACCCTTGGCCGTTGTGTTACACTGGCGCCGAGGTGGATGGGTAGATCGACGGCCGGGGCCGAGTCGAGCCAATTGGGTCGAGCCAACAGGAGAACATCGTGGCGATTATCAAACACGTCGTTAAGGGTGAGGTCCGAGTCATTTCCATCGACGAGGTCCGGCTTGTCGACGAGGCGACCCTCGGGCAGTGCTTTCGAGAGATCGTGGCGGTGCTCGATACGACCGAAGAGAAATGCGCCTTGCTGCACTTCGGGCGCGTGACGTTCATGTCTTCCTCGGCACTCGGCATGCTGATTCGCTTGAATAAAAAGTGCAAGGAATACAAGATCGACCTGAAGCTGTGCAACATCACCCGCGACATCCTCGAAGTATTCAAGCTGACCGGGTTGGTGAAGGTCTTCGACATCCACCCGGACGTTGCCCAGGCCATGGAGGCGTTCAAGAAGGGCGGGAAGTTGTTCTTCCGCAAGAACAAGCCCAAGAGCTACGAAGTGCGTGACGGCCGGTAGCGCCAGAAGCATGGATTCGGCTCAGCTTCAAACTTCCGGTGGCGCTTCGATCTTTCGGGAAGGAGTCGCGTCATGAGGCTTATCTCTCCTCGGGGCTTGTGGGCACGAATCGTTTTGCTGACGATCGGCCTTGTCACCGTCTTCGGTCCTTACCGCGTCGGTGCCAATGCGGAGGACGCACCGCCGGCCGAGGTGCGCCGGGAACCCGGGCGGATATCGTTCACCGACCGGCAGAGGCAGGTGATCGATGAAGCGGCCATGGGGAGCCTTCGCGCGATCCGCAGCCCGGCTCGCGCGGAAGCCTACGGCGACGTCGTCGAGTGGTTGGTGGCACGGACACCGCTGCCCGAGGAGGAGTTCCGGCGTCGGGCCGCGGCAAGAGATGCCGAGGTCGTCCGGACGTTTTCAACGGCCGATGCGCCGCAGGCCGCCGAGGCGATCTTTGCGAAATTGGTCGACACGTTACCGGAGCGAATGCGGCCCCAGAGGGATCGGTTTGCGCTGGTGGTGGTCGAGGACTCGCCGAAAGATTCCTTCACGACGGGCGCCGGGCGCGTCTACCTGGATAAGGAGTTTCTCGAATCGACCTTGGCCGACCGGCAGTCCGGCGCGGAGCAAGTGGCGATGGCAACGGCCCACGAACTGGGCCATGTCTGCCGAGGACACGTCCGGCACAAGTTCCAGCGCCAGTGGCTCGAAGAGGAAATCGGGCGCGACATCGATGCCAGCCGCCGGGTGGACCGAAAGCAGACGAGCAAAACGGTCGTCCGGAGTGCCGGCATGTTGCTGGAGTCTCTTTACACGCCGGATGAGGACTTCGAGGCGGATCTATTCGCCCTGCATTTGTGTCGCAATGCGGGATTCGATCTGGAGGACTGCCTCGACGTGTTTCGCCGCCAGGCGGTCCGGGACGACACCGATCCTCCGCTGGCCGCCGGTCGCCTGGCCCGGTTGCGGGTGGAGTTGGACGGGGCCGGTTACGCCGACTCGAACGGACTCTTCCGCTTCGACCCCCAGTCGAAGACACTGAAACGGGCCGCCGATGGTTCCGTGCCGCAACGTGCGC
>JABMRP010000496.1 GCA_013202535.1 Planctomycetota bacterium | reverse complement strand
GAACGTACACATCGCCATGCCGGAAGAAGCGGCCGCCGCGTCGCGCATCCGCCGGGCGTCGTCGACCGAGCAGGCCATCGGCTTCTCGCAGATGACGTTCTTGCCGTTCTTCAAGGCGGCGATACACGGCTCCGGATGCACCGGGTCCGGGCCGCAGTTGTCGAACAGATCGATCCGATCGTCGGCCACCACTTCCTTCCAGTCGGTGCTGATCTCTTCGTAACCGTACTTGGCCGCTTCCGGCTCCAGCCGCTCTTCATTCTGATCGCAAAGGATCAGCAATCGCGGCTTGATCTTGGCGTCGCCATACATGTACGACATCGTCTTGTAGGCGTTCGTATGACACCGGCCCATGAACCCATATCCGAGCAGCCCGACGCGCACCTCTTTTCCGTGGGTAAGTTCGACCTTCTTCGAGGCCATATCGTTGCTCCTTCTTTCTACGAGGACAAGAGGCTTTCTACGAGGATAAGAGGTGGGACAGGTTCTCCTTGGCCCAAGCGATCGACCGCTTGAGATGATCCAGCTCGACTTTCCAGGACTCCTCGCCGGGCGGTATGTCGGAGGGCCAGGTCTCGGGCAGATCCTTACCCCACGATTTCTCCAAGTACCAGGCGAGCCCTTCACCCGGCGGCGAGACGTGGGTCTGGAAGAAATCGGGATCGAAGATATTGAGCGTAAACGGTGCCCACTCCGAATGGATTTCGATGTTCAGGTTGATGTCGGGATTCGCGGCGGCCAGGGTCTCGGCGATGGCCACGGCCGGCATCTCGCCGTCGCCCACGGCACAGTTCTCCAAGGCCAACCCGTCTTTCGTGCGCAGGATACTGTAGTCCTTGAAATGCGTGGTAAAGGCAAAGGGGGCCAACATTCGGGCCAGCTTCACCGGCTCGTCCAGATCGAAGGCGATATTGGCGCAGTCGACGGCAAATCCATAGGCCGGGCTGCCGATACGCGTGCGGATCGATGCGTATTCGCGGATGGTAAAGTCGGCGTGGTTCTCCATGGCGATCTTGACGCCCATGTCCTCGGCCGCCTTACATGCCTCGCGAAGGATGACGACCGCCTCGTCGGCCAAGGCGGTCATGTCGTACCCCTCGTCGCGACTGAAGAGATTGCCGCCGACGCAACGCATAATGGGGGCACCCAACTTCTGGGCGATCTTCAGGTGGTCGATGACCACCTGGGCGTCGGAGATCGTGATATCGTATCCGGCGTCGGCCAGCAGATCGCGGCCCTTCTCGGCCATCGGATGGCGGTGAATGATTGAGC
Source organism: Planctomycetota bacterium (assembly GCA_013202535.1). Taxonomy (GTDB): domain Bacteria; phylum Planctomycetota; class Planctomycetia; order Pirellulales; family Thermoguttaceae; genus JABMRP01. Next base: position 4,690 of record JABMRP010000496.1, on the reverse strand, counting down.
CCATGCCGAATTCGAGGTACAGGCCCTTGTCGGCGGCCGTTTTCTTGATTCGGTCGAGTTCGTCGTCCTTGAACGAATTGAACGGCGACAGCTCGAACAACACCCCCTGCAATCCCAGATCGGCGGCCAAATTGAGGACCCCGACGGGATCGAGCCCCGAGTTTCGGGTAGAGAAAGATTCCAGTCCAAGCTTCATGAGAACCTCCTTGGAGCGTGTGTGGCCCCGCGATTGAGCGTGGAATAGTGGTGCGTCGCGTCGAATTGTACGCCGGTCGGGAAAGCCCGTAAGGTAACCCAAATGGCCCGTGCCGTCAAATCCCCACGATCCTCGTTTTCGCTCCGGCGGCCTATCCCTTGAGAAACGGCTTCTCCGCCGGTAAGATCTGCGTGACCCGGCCTTTATCGAGAAACGCTTCAACTCGGGCTGTCGCTGGACCCTGACCACCATCTCCCTGGCCGCGTACGTCTTCACCAAGATTATCTCTATCTGCAAAGCGTTCAGGCCTACATTGGGGCGCCGATCGCGGCGGTCTTTCTGCTGGGTGTCTTCTGGAAACGGGCCACCGCCAAGGCCGCCCTGACCACGATGATCGTCGGCGGCCTGCTCGGCGCGATCCGCTTCGCCACCGACGTGCTGGGCAAGATGGGCTATACCGACTTCGGCCCCTTCAACATCCTCACCGGCTACGCATTTCTCAACTACGCCGTGGTGATGTTCGTCTTCTGCGTGCTGCTGATGGTCGTCATTTCGCTACTGACTGCAAAACCCCAACAGGCGCAACTCGAAGGGCTCACCTTCTCCAAGGACACCATGTCCGCCGGCGTCGACAAAGTCTGGGTCTGGGTCCACGCCGCGGCCTCCGTGCTGGTGGTGTTGACGGTCATCAGCCTCTGGGTCCATTTCGCCTGAGGGAAATCGTGCATCGCCGGCGAGCACACCCCGGCTATTGCGGCCAGATGGAAGTCATCCGCCAAACGTCGAGAGATACCAGTGTGGCGCGGCCACCTTCGGCAAATACTTCGACGCCCAGGTCGTTCTCGCCCGGATAGACGACTCGCGTCACGCATGCGCGGCCATCGTTGATAAAGACCTCCATGACCGACTTATCGAGGAAGACGTGAAGTGTCAGGCGTCGTGGTCCATCGCCAAGGGGAACCGGGACGTCGGTGCCGGCGACGTTGAGCTTCTCGCCGTCGTGCCGGATGACCAGGGAGCGATTGCCGTCGTCGCTACAGCGGAGCTTCAGGCCCAGCGCCTTGGCGTCGCCGGGGTCGAACTCGGCGAGAAGCTCGATCGCGTCGCCGTTGGCGCCGCGGATGACCTTCGACTCGTTGGCCACCGCCACGTTTTCCAGCTTCAAATGCTCGCCTCGGAGTTTTTGGAGTTCGGGGGCGGGCGTCTGAATCAGGTTGTCGTCATGGTCGAGTGTGAGGATTCGCGGTAGCGACATGCACCCGTCCCATCCACGGCCGGTTTTGAAGCCGCTGACCCAGGCGAACAAGACGCATCGCCCCTGGCCGTCGAAGAGGACGTTCGTGCCGTAGAAACCACGGTGCCAGGGCCCCAGTTTCTTGGGACCGTAAACATAGTCGAGCGTGCCTCCCTTGCCCCTGGTCTCGACGAACGCGATCTTCTCCGGATCGAAGGTGCCGATGCGGTAACTGGGCGGATAGGTCGAGCGGAGCAGAACCCACTTGTCCGCTAACTTGAAGAAGTTGGGGCATTCGCCGGATACGCTATCCATTTGGCCGACATACTCCCACTCGGTCAGCCCCGGGTTCTTCGCCTCGACGACCAGGCCGTCGCAAGATTTGAACGTGGCAAACGTGCGTCCGCCCGCCTTGAAGACAAACGGGTCGCTCCATCCGCTGTTGACCTCCGCCGGCACACCGTGGGTTCCGGCGGCCAACAGCGGGTTTTCCTTTATCCGTCGCCAGCCGATCAAGTCGTCGTCGGTCGGAACGGCCGCCCATTGCTCGCGCTTGCCGAGCCTTGTCGCCTTGGCGTGTTTGGGAACGAAGGTGTAGAAGATCATTGGCGTGCCATCGGCATTGATCGCAATGGAGCCCGAGTTGCATCGTATTTCGCCTTGCTCGACGAGCGGATGCAGCGCGATCGGCAGATGGTCCCATTGGGCGAGGTCCTTACTGCGAGCATGAGCCCAGCTCGATCCGCGGCTCCCCCATCCGTCGCCGTACGGATTGAGTTGATAGAAGACGTGATAGTAGCCCTTGTGGAGGATCGCCCCGCAGATGTCGTTCATCCACTGAGCCGGCGGGCGGAAATGATAGACGGGGCGCGTGGAATCTTCCCGGCAATCGGCGATGCCCGAGCGAACCGCCTCCATGGCTTTGGTGATGACCGGGTCGGCATATTCCTTCTTCTCCGGCCATGCGGGGCCAAACTCTTGGGCACTGGCGAAAGGCAATGCGCTGAGCGTTAAGAGAACCGTGCAGAAGCCGACGTTGAGAATTCGTCTCATCCGAAGGGCACCTCCGATGTAGTCCGGCGATTTCTACGATGGATCACTTTTCCCGTTTGTTGCCGCACAAGTTGACATCCATTGTATCCTCGGAACCGCGATGGTCCAATAATGGCAAGGAACTGTCCGGCCGGTTTGGCCCCGGCGCTTGCTAAGGGGCGGTTGCGAGTGACGAAGACATGGTTGAACAGCGGAAGACGGGCAGTTGTCGATCATGCGGGGCTTCTGACCGAGGCGGCCTAAGGCATTGTACTTCCTCGACTTGTGTGCTACACTCACCCTCATTGGCAGACACAACGTGCCACAATGGACATGTCATGAGTGACAAGCGTCGAGCACCGCGAAACCGAACGATCACATTGAGCCAGCCGGAAACTGCGCGCCTTTCGCAACGTCTCATCCGACTGGACCACCAAGCCGTACCGGAGACGCTGCTTGGCCGGACGATTTATCAGGACTTGTTCGAGGTTCTTCCCCTGCTGCCTTCCCAGTTCGTCGATCTGCTCATCGTTGATCCGCCGTACAATCTCGACAAATCTTTCAATGGCCGTTCGTTCAAGAGCCAGTCTGCAGATTCGTATGCCGACTGGATTGATTCCTGGTTGGCTCCGCTTCGCCGAGTTCTGAAGCCGCAAGCGTCGATCTACATCTGTGCCGACTGGGGGTCGTCGTCCGCCGTGCAACGGATCGCGGAACGTTACTTCATCCCTCGGAATCGAATTTCCTGGGAACGTGAAAAAGGTCGCGGGGCGAAACGGAATTGGAAGAATTGTTCCGAAGATATCTGGTTCTTCACCGCCTCACGCGATTACACGTTCAACGTCGAATCGGTCAAGCTTCGGCGACGCGTCATCGCGCCGTACACCGACGACAACGGCAGACCGAAGGACTGGGAGAAGACCGAAGATGGCGGATTCCGCCTCACGCATCCGTCCAATTTTTGGACAGATATTTCGATTCCCTTCTGGTCCATGCCGGAAAACACGGATCATCCAACACAAAAACCGGAAAAGCTCATTGCCAAATTGATGCTCGCCAGTTCGAATCCGGGCGACGTGGTTCTCGATCCGTTTGTCGGTTCCGGGACCACGTCCGTGGTGGCGAAAAAGCTCGGTCGCAAGTTCGTCGGCATTGAGATCGATGAACTCTACTGCTGCCTTTGCGAAAAACGCCTGGAACTCGCCGAAGAAGACAGTTCCATTCAAGGTTATCACGATAGCGTCTTTTGGGAACGCAATACGCTGGCCGATCGGAAAGCGAGATCGAAGAGGCAGAAAGTTCACTCACGCCGGAGCCGTCTTCTCTTTGAATGAAAGGCCTGCAATGGACGCCCAGCGGCCGAAGAGCGAACTTTTCTACACGGACCAGTACGAGCAGGTTCAGCGGAAGATCAAAGAGTTTCTCAACGGCCATGAGGAGTTCTTGTCCGCCAGCACGGTGAACAGTACTCGCGCGGTTGGCGATGCCATCCAAGATATTCTGGCGAATAGCTTTGAATCGCTCCTTGGTGAGAAGGCGTGCAAGAATTACTCGGCCCAGTTTGCTCGTCGAGCCATGGCGGACCTCGCCTTTGAAGATCCCGACGGCTGTTACTACGTCATCGACGTCAAGACGCATCGACTGAGCACGAAGTTCAATATGCCCAACCTGACGTCGGTTGACCGACTGGCCCGCTTCTACGAAGACGACAAGAACTACTTTGTGATCCTGATGGTTGCATACGATATTGAGGGATTGCGTGTGGTGATTCGCGAAGTGCGATTGGTTCCCATCGAGTTCTTCGGCTGGGATTGCCTTACCATCGGTGCGCTCGGTTGGGGGCAGATTCAAATTGCCAATTCAAACCGCGTTAACATCCATCCTCGGTATCCGCGCAAGAACTGGATGATCGAAATGTGCGACGTCCTCATGGAGTTCTATCCAAAGGAGATCGTCAAGATCAACGCACGGATTGAACGATTCCGGAAGCTCAAAGAGGCGTGGCAAGGCCGTCCGGATTGACGTGTCTGCGCGCGGGATGACGTGTCTGCACGCGGGATATCGGGGGCAGTTTTCAACGGGTGACGGCTCGCCCTATATGGAAAGGTCCTCCCTGTTCCAAATCTCGCCAAACGCCTATCATGACCATTCCAGCCCCACACGAAAAGGAGCCATCCGTTGAGTGACGATTCTCGCGGCGACGATTTTCGCCAGACCCTGGAGACGTT
>JABMRP010000495.1 GCA_013202535.1 Planctomycetota bacterium | reverse complement strand
GAGGAAGGCTTGCGATCTACACGCCGGGGAGTCGGGTAGGTTGTGACTCCGTCTTCGTTCTGCTTCTGTTTTCCTGGGTCGGGGATGCCCTTCGAGGCCCCCCGGCAAAGCCGGGGGCTGATTGAGCGGACATGGGAATCAGGCCGGCATTCTGCAATTCAGTCACCATCCGCCGGCGGCTTCAGCGGAATCTTTCGCCCATGCGGGTCCAACGCCGTTTCGTCGAGGTTGGCGGCGAGTTGCTGTTGGAGTTGGGCGTCGATGTAGTGCTCCATGCGCTCCGCCGGTTCGTGGACGTGGTCCAGGGGCAGGCCGAGGAACTGGACCAGATAGGCTTCCCAAAGACGGTGCGAACGGACTAGCCCCCGGGCGCGATGGCGGCCGTCGTCGGTCAGTTGCAGGCCGCCGGTGACGCGCTCGACTTGTTTGGCGCGGCGCAACGACCAGAGTCCCAGCCGGCCGGCCATGCGGCCGCCGACCGCTTGCACGGCCTCGCGGGGTTCCATCCGGCGGCCGGCGGCCAATTCTTCCAGCCGGTAGAGCATGCCCAGCAGATCTTCGCAAACGATGCGCACCGAGTGGCGCAAGCGGCGGACCAGCGCCACGACGATGCCATGCCGGGGCGAAAGGAAGACGGCGGTCAGGTAGAAAAGACCCACCACCACGGCCATCGTGCCGGCCGTGTTGGTGTTGAGCCAGACGGCGGCCAGATGCCCCAACACGGCCGAAGCGCAGGCCAGCCCCGCGGAAATCCAGAGCATCGTCTTGAGCCGGTCGCAGAGCAGATAGGCCGTCGCGCCGGGTACGATGAGCATGGCCACGACCAGGATCGAACCGACCTGCTCGAACGACGCCACCGTGGTCAGCGCCACCAGGGCCATCAGCAGATAGTGCATCAGCGTGGCCTTGATCCCCAACGTATCGGCCAGCGCCGGATCGAACGAACTGACCAGCAACTCCTTCCAGAAGACCACGATGAACAGCACGTTGATCGCCAGAACCGGGCCAATGGCCATCATCGCCCGGGGTAGTTCGTAACCACCAATGACGACCAGATTGAAGTCGACCATTTCCAGCAGCCCGTTGAGCACACAGTCGGGATCCAGATCGACCGTCTCGCCGTAGCGCTTGATGAGAATCACGCCCAAGGCGAACAGCGAGGTGAACACCACGCCCATCGACGAGTCGGCGGGCACGCTGCCCTGGCGGTGGATCGTCTCGGTCAACACGGTGGTCAACAGCCCGACGACCAGCGCCCCGAGGAACATGTAAAAAATGTTGAGACTTCCCGAGAGCACAAACGCCACGACCAGCCCGGGGAGCACGGCATGGGAAATGGCATCGCCCAACATGCTCATGCGGCGCAACACGAGATAGCAGCCCAACAGGGCGCAAGCCGTGTTGGTCATGGCTCCGACGGCGATCACCCAGAGATCGGCCTGGGTGTTCATGTCGAGTTGGCCGAACCAGTCAAACACGGGGCTCCTCCTCGGGTTCGGCATGCGGCGAGCGGGGAATTTCGCCCGCGGGCGACGTAAGATCGGCTTCCAGATGCTCGAGCAACTCGGGTGTGAGCCGGTGTTCGATCGAGTCGGCGTCGCGGTCGACGTGGTCCGGGGCGACGTGGATGCCGCGGATGAGGAACATCTCCCAAAGTCGATGCGCGCGGACCAGTTGTGCGGCCCGAGTTATTCCCGCCTCGGTCAGACGCGGGCCCTGCGGTTCACTGCTGAGGAAACCTTTTCGGGCGGCCCAGGCGACAAGAAGGCGGGCCCAGCGGCGGCTCCACGCGCGGCGCAGCAGCACATCGTCCAGGGCGACGGCTTCCGATCGCGGCAACTTGGATTCGTTGAGTTCGTAAATCGTGCGGAGCAGGTTTTCGCCGGCCGTGGCCAGCCGGAATCGCAGGTCGCCGATCAGCCGGGCGAGGATTCCGCGGCTGGGGGCAAAGAACATCGAGACGAGAAAAATGGCCGTTCCCGAGAGCACAATCAGCGGCCCGGCCGGCAGATTCTTGTCGGTCTGTCCAAACGCCAGCGGGTCGATTCCGGTCCATTGCTGCAACGCACCGGCCGAGAGCAAGGTGCCCAGGATGCCGGTTAGCGCGCCAAAGACGCCGGAGAGGACGAGCATGAGTCCCAGCCGGTTGGTCCAGAATCGGGCCGACGCGCCGGGGATAATGAACATGGCCGCCATCAGCACCACCCCCACCGCGGGCAGCCCGATCACGGTGACCACCGCGAGGGAGCCCATCATGACGATATCCAACAGCAGCGTCGGCCAACCTTGCACTTCGGCAAACCCGGGATCGAAGCTGAACAGCTTGAACTCTTTGTACAGCAGGGCGACCAACAGCAACGCCGCGGCGGCGACGATGCCGATGAGCCAGACGTCGCGCTGGATCATTCCGGCCGCCTGGCCGAAGATGTACGATTCGAGCCCCGCCTTGCTGCCGCCGTCGGGTTGGTTCTGGATGATCGAAGAGAGAACGATCCCGGCGCCGAAGAAGGTACTCAGCACGATCCCCAGCGCGGCGTCTTCCTTGGTCCGGGTCCAACGGCAGACGAGGATAATCAACCCCACCCCGGCCAACCCCGTGGCCAGCGCCCCCAGCAACATGCCCAGGAAGTGTCGTCCGCCCATCACGAGAAACGCCAGGCACAGCCCGGGCAGCGCGGCATGGGAGAGCAGATCGCCCATCAGCGCACGGCGCCGCAACACGGCAAAGCTTCCCAGCACGCCGGCCGTGGCGCCCAGCAATGTAGTCCCCAGCAGGACGATGAGGGTCAGATAGGTCACCGCCGGTCTCCCAATCGGACGGCCTCGGCCGCCTCGTCGAGAATGGTCAGCCGCCCGCCGAACGTCTTGTTCAGGTTTTCCGGCGTGAAGGTTGTTTCGGTCGGCCCCGCGGCCACCAGTCGCATGTTCAGCAGGATCACGTGATCGAAGTAGTTGGAAACGGTTTGCAGGTCGTGATGCACCACCAGCACGGTCTTGCCGTCTTCGCGCAGCGCTTGGAGCAACTCGACGATCGCCTTCTCGGTCGTCGCGTCGACGCCCGCAAACGGCTCGTCCATGAAGTAGATCTTCGCGTCCTGTGCCAGCGCCCGGGCGAGGAAGACCCGCTGCTGTTGGCCGCCGGAAAGTTGACGAATCTGCCGCGTGGCGAACTCGCTCATGCCGACTTTCTCGAGGCACTGCTCGGCCACGAGCCTTTCGGCCGCGCCGGGCCGTCGAAACCACCCCAGCCGGCCGTAGGTGCCCATCATCACGACGTCCAGCGCCGTGACGGGAAAGTCCCAATCGACCGATTCCCGCTGTGGCACGTAACCGACCAGATGCCGCTGTTGGGCGTAGGGTTTGCCGTAAAACTCGACCTTGCCGCTGGCCAGGGGAACCAGCCCCAACATGGCCTTGATCAGCGTGCTCTTGCCCGCCCCGTTGGGACCCACGATGCCCACCAGCTTGCCCTCGGGCACCGTCAGATCGACGTCCCACAGCACGGGCTTGCGATGGTAGGCCACCGTGACGTCGTGAACTTCGACGGGCACCGCGGCGGTGGTGGTTGACATAATGCGTGTCCTTATACGATGGGCTTCCCAGATCGTGAAACCGGGAGTCCGAAAATGGGGACTGGCTCCGTCGAGAGTCTAGTTTTGAAGCGTTTGGGACGCTTGCCGACGGTGCCTGTCCCCTTTTTCGGACGGGCCATCGGCAAGCACCGTGAAAAAACGTGTCCTTATCCCGCCGGTTTACCCGGCGGATGGTAACCCGAAGCGTTAGCGAGGGATGACCAACGAGTTCCCTCGCTAACGCTTCGGGTTACCATACAATGTAGAGTTGATCTCTTACTTCAACGCCTCGACGATCGTTCGCAGATTAAACCGAACCGTGCCTTCGTAGGTTTCTTCCTCCGTGCCCGGCGGCCCCAGGGCATCGCTGTACAGTTCACCGCCGATGACGACCGCATGACCCCGGGCCGCGCAACCCTCGACCAGCGCGCGGATGTTCTTCGCCGGCACGCTGCTCTCGACAAACACGGCCTTTACCTGTCGTTCGGCCAGCATGTCGACCAGCGCGTTGACCGACCCCAGGTCGGCTTCGTCGGAGGTGCTGATCCCCTGCAATCCCCGCACCTCGACGTCGTAGGCATCTCCAAAATACCCGAAAGCGTCGTGGGCCGTAACCAGCACGCGACGGGTTTTGGGAATCGAGGCCAGTTGCTCTCGGCACTCGCGGTGCAGCACATTGAGCCGGGCCCGATACTCTGCGGCGTTGCGACGATAGTCGGCCGCATGGTCCGGGTCCACCGCGGCAAGCTGCTCTTTCGCGTGATCGACACACTGCCCCCAGAGGGCGACGTCGAACCAGATATGCGGATCGTGCGCCCCGCCCGAGTCGCCGGTTCGCAGCAGGGGGCTGTGGTCCCGGACCAAACCGTCGCTGACGGCAAACACGTGCTTGCGCTGGCCCAGTTTCTCCAACAGCCCGGCCAATCGGCCTTCCAGATGCAGCCCGCTGTAGAACACGACGTCGGCATCGCGCAGCTTCCGGGTGGCCGCCGGGGTGATCTTATACAGATGCGGATCGACGCCCGGCCCCATCAGCGACTCGACCCGCACGTGCTCGCCACCGATATGGGCGAGCATGTCGGCCACGTGCCCCGTGGTGCATACCACTCGCAGGGGGTATCGCGGTTCGACGTCTCGGCGCGTTCCCACGGGCCGGCAACCGAATAATGTGGCCAGTAGGACGAGGAGAAGCGTGGTCCGTGCGGCAAGGGGACCATTTCGGGCGATAAGTCGGCGGCGATGCGGCATCCCAAGCATTCCTCACACTACGGTCGTGGATTGTTCAAATCATACGGCTTTGAGTACCGAATGCAAAGGGCGGGTAGGAATACCTCTGAACCAGGAGCTTCGCGACCGCACCTGGACACGGGTGCCTTATCTTGGACCTGTTGCGCGGATAGGTTACACTCTTTCTTGAGGTCTTCCGCGACCTTCGTGGCGGAAACGATGCCCGTGGAACACGGGTTCAGGCCTCGCCCTTATTCGAGTCTCTGCTCCGGGCACAAGTGCCCGAGCTAACCTAGACCGTTCGACGCGAGGCGTTCCATGTTGCGAAATTGGCTGATCGGCGCTGCCGG